>JALYMX010000240.1 GCA_030773495.1 Actinomycetota bacterium
CGTGGCGGCGGCGGCACCGAGGACGGGCAGGGCGAACACCAGCGCGGCGACGCCGAAGGCCAGCCCGGCCAGCCCGGCGACGAGCCCGGGAAGGGCGCGGTGGTCGACCATCGGCATGTGCATCGGCCCGCGACGAATGCTCCTCAAGGGGCACTCCCAGGCTCCCCTCGGCCCGTTACCGTAGCCGGTCGCCGCGTTCGGCTCCATTTGGGCCCGCCGACGCCCCCACCAGCCCGTGGCTAGGTTTGGTCGCGTGACGGGACCGGGGCGGCTGGCCCTCGTGGGCGGCGGCGAGTGGAGCGACGGCTGCGACTTCGACGTCGACCTGCTCGAGGCCAGTGGGGCCAAGGAGGTGGTCGTGCTGCCCACCGCGGCCGCCTACGAGCACCCGGAGCGTGCCGTCGACCACGCCACCCGCTGGTTCGACGGCCTAGGGGCCGCCGTGCGGCCCCTCAACGTGCTGCGCCGGCCGGACGCCGAGGACGCCGACAACGCCGACGCCATCCGCACGGCCCGCTTCGTCTACATCGGCGGCGGCTCGCCGATGCACCTGCGGTCGGTGCTCAAGAGCTCCGCCGTGTGGCACGCCCTGGTGGCTGCCTGGCAGGACGGCGCCGTCGTCGCCGCCTCCTCGGCCGGCGCCATGGTGCTCACCGACCCGATGGTGGACCCCCGTGGCGGTGCCTTCACCGTCGGGCTGGCGCTGGTGGCCCAGCTGGCCGTGCTGCCCCACGCCGACACGTGGTCGCCCGAGAAGTGGCACCGCACCGTGCGCCTGGCCCCGGCGGGCATCCCGCTGGCTGCCATCGACGAGCGCACCGCCCTCGTGCGCGACGGCGGACAGGGGTGGAGGGCGGCCGGCGCCGGCGAGGTGAAGGTGTGGCTCGACGGCCACGAGGCAGGCCTCGACGCGCTGCCCGGCTGAGGGCGGCCAGGCCCGCTACGCCTCGGACTCGGTGATGGTGACCTTCTCGATCACCACCCGCTCCTTCGGGGTGCCGGCGCCCGGCGATCCCACTGCGTCGATGGCCCCGACCACGTCGAGGCCCTTCACGACCTTGCCGAACAGCGAGTACTGGGGCGGGAGGCGCACGCCGTCGGGCCCGCTGATCACGAAGAACTGGCTGCCGTTGGTGTTGGGCCCGGCGTTGGCCATGGCCAGCGACCCGACCTCGTAGCGCCCGGGCTTGGGCAGCTCGTCGGCGAAGCGATACCCCGGACCGCCCCGCCCGGTCCCGTCGGGGTCGCCGCCTTGGAGGACGAAGCCGGGGATGATGCGGTGGAAGGCGATGCCGTCGAAGTAGTGGTAGCGGGCCAGGAAGACGAAGTTGTTCACCGTCGTGGGGGCGGCGATGGGGTCGAGGGCGATCGTCATCGTGCCCTTGGTGGTGACCATCTCCGCCGTGTAGCGCTTCGAGGGGTCGATGCACATGGGCGGAGGACCGTCGAAGCGGCGCTTCTTGGGGCTGGAGCCGTCGGCCTCCGGGCAGTCGGTGGGCACGTCCCTACCTCTCGTCGATCTCGATCTTCTCGATGGTCACCAGCTCGGCGGGGGCGCCGCCCAGGCAGGCCTGGTCCCTGGGAGAGCACGGCTGGAACAGGGCGGCGATCCTCTTCAACACGTCGAGGCCCTCGGTGACCTTGCCGAACGTGACGTAGGTGCCCTGGTCGTTGAGGGCGGCCGCCTTGGGGCCCACCACGAAGAAGTATTGCGCGGAGGCGCTGTCGGGGCCCTGGGAGCGGGCCATGACCACGTCGCCCTCGGTGTACGTGAAGCCGGTGCCCTCGTCCTTGATGGTGTAGCCCGGCCCGGGGTCGCTGATGCTCTGCGTCTTGGGCGAGCCGGTCTGGAGGATGTCGATGCTCTCGTCGATGCGGGTGATGACCGTCCCGTCGTAGTAGTGGTAGCGGGACAGCACCACGAAGTTGTTCGCCGTCATGGGCGTGTCCTGGGTCTCGAGGCGGAACTCGACGTCGCCGTGGCTGGTCGTCAGCTTGGCCACGTAGGTCTTCGCCGGGTTGATGCACATGGGCGGCGGCTCGCTCGGGAACTGGTCGGTGCGCGGCGCGCTGCCGTCGGGCGCCGGGCACTCCCACTTCTCCAGCTTCCGCCCGGCGGCCACCGGGGTCCCCTTCGGGGGCCCCTCGTCGGCGCCCGCCGCGGTCGTCGTCGTCGTTCCCTCGGTGGCGACGTCCTCCCCGTCGTCGCCGCCCCGGGCGAAGATGGCGGCGGCCAGCACCACGACGACGGCGGCGGCGATGC
This sequence comes from Actinomycetota bacterium, assembly GCA_030773495.1. GTDB lineage: Bacteria > Actinomycetota > Acidimicrobiia > Acidimicrobiales > JALYMX01. The sequence continues at coordinate 2,264 of JALYMX010000240.1, forward strand.
CACGGATGATCAGCGTGCGGCGCCGGGCCCGCCGCTGCTGGGCCCGGAGCTCCTCCAGGCGCGCCAGGCGCCCCTCCTTCTTGCGCTGGCGCTTGGCGGTGGGCACGACGGCAAGCTAGTGGATGGGCCCCCGCCCACTACGCTCGCCCGCGTGGCGCTGCTGGTCCAGAAGTTCGGGGGGACGTCGGTCTCCGACGCCGAGCGCATCCGTTCCGTGGCCGACCACGTGGTGCGCACCCGCCGGCGGGGCGACGAGGTCGTGGTCGTGGTGAGCGCCATGGGCAAGGAGACCGACGACCTGCTCCACCTGGCCGGCCAGGTGGCGACCGCCCCTCCCGGGCGGGAGATGGACATGCTCATCACCGCCGGCGAGCGCAAGAGCATGGCGTTGCTGTGCATGGCTCTCGTCGAGATGGGCTGCCCCGCCTCGTCGTTGACCGGGAGCCAGGCCGGGCTCATCACCGACAACGTGCACACGCGGGCCAAGATCCTCGAGGTCCGTGGCGACCGCGTGCGCGAGGCGCTGGGCGCCGGCGCCGTGCCGGTGGTCGGGGGCGCTCAGGGGGTGTCCTCCGACCGCGACGTGACCTTTTTGGGCCGTGGCGGCTCCGACACCACGGCGGTGGCGCTCGCCGAGGCGCTGGGCGCCGATGCCTGCGAGCTGTACACCGACGTGTCGGGCGTCTTCTCGGCCGATCCGCGCGTCGTTCCCTCGGCCCGGCGGCTGCGCGAGGTCACCTACGAGGAGATGCTCGAGATGTGCGCCGCCGGCTGTCCCAAGCCCGAGATGCGGTCGGTGGAGTACGCCCGGAACCACGGTGTCCGCCTCCACGTGCGCTCCAGCTTCACCTGGGAGCCGGGCACGTGGGTGGTCTCGGCCGACGAGGTCGACAAGCGAAGAGCGGAGGGATCTTCCATGGAGCGGGCCATCGTGTCGGCCGTCGTGCACGACACCTCGGAGGCCAAGGTCACCGTCACCCACGTGCCCGACCGGCCGGGCATCGCCGCCGCCCTGTTCCGCACGCTGGCCGACGAGCACGTCAACGTCGACATGATCGTGCAGAACGTCTCCCTCGGCGGCACCACCGACATCTCCTTCACCGTCCCCAAGACCGACCTGGCGGTGAGCCTCGAGGCCTGCCGGTCGCATGCCGACGACATCCGGGCCTCCGACGTGCTGGCCGACCGCGACATCGCCACCGTGTCGCTGGTGGGCGCCGGCATGAAGACCCATCCGGGGATCACGGCCACCATGTTCGAGACCCTGGCCAACGAGAACATCAACATCGAGATGATCTCGACGTCGCCCATTCGCATCAGCTGCGTGGTGCGGGCCGACGGCGTGGAGCGCGCCGTGCAGGCCCTGCACACCGCCTTCGGCCTGGAGTAGGCCCCGGCCCTACACTCAGGGCATGCGACTGGGCATCGTCGGTGCCACCGGCATGGTGGGTGAGGTCATGCGCTCGATCCTGGGCGAGCGCTCGTTCCCGGCCGACGAGGTGCGGTTCTTCGCCTCCGCCCGCTCGGCCGGCTCGCGCCTGCCGTGGCAGGGCGGCGAGGTCGAGGTCGAGGACTCGGCCACCGCCGACTTCTCGGGGCTCGACATCGTGCTGATGTCCGCCGGCGCCACCCTGTCACGGGAGCTGGCGCCGGCCGTCGCCGCCGCCGGCGCCGTGGTGATCGACAACTCGTCGGCCTGGCGCCGGGACCCCGGCGTGCCGCTGGTCGTGCCCGAGGTCAACGTCGCCGCCCTCGACTCGATCCCCAAGGGCATCGTGGCCAACCCGAACTGCACGACCATGGTCTGCATGCCCCCCCTCAAGGCGCTCCACGACGAGGCCGGCCTTCGCCGGGTGGTGGCGTCCACCTACCAGTGCGTGTCCGGCGGCGGGCGGGCCGGCGTGGCCGAGCTCGACCAGCAGGTGCGGGCGGTGGCCGACAAGGCGGCCGAGCTCACCTGGGACGGCGCCGCCGTGCAGTTCCCCGAGCCGGCCAAGTACGTGGCGCCCATCGCGTTCAACGTGATCCCCTTCGCCGACGCCTACGAGGACGACGGCGAGACGAACGAGGAGCACAAGTTCCGCAACGAGAGCCGCCGCATCCTGGGCCTGCCCGACCTGGCGGTGTCGTGCACGTGCGTCCGGGTCCCGGTGTTCACCGGGCACTCGGTGAGCATCAACGCCGAGTTCGACCGGCTCATCGCCGTGGACCGGGCGCGGGAGGTGCTGGCGGCCACGCCGGCGGTGGAGCTGGTCGACGTGCCCACGCCGCTGCGGGCGGCCGGCACCGACCCGTCCCTCGTCGGCCGGGTGCGGCGCGACCCCGGCGTGGAGCACGGCCTGGCCTTCTTCGTGTCCGGGGACAACCTGCGCAAGGGCGCCGCCCTCAACACCGTGCAGATCGCCGAGGCCCTGCTCGAGCGCCTCTGAGCGTCCCGGTGGCGTTCAGGGCGCGCAGGCGCACGGGGTGCGCCCGCACTTCGGGCACCCGTCCACGTAGCGGGCCACCGCCTCGTCCAGCGAGAGCCCCAGCTGGTTGGCCAGCGACGCCAGCCAGGCCAGCACGTCGCCCAGCTCGTGGCGCTGCTCGTCGCGGCTGCCCTTGCGCACGGCCCGGGCCAGCTCCCCGACCTCCTCGGCCAGCCAGGCGACCGTGGCCTCCACGCCGCGCGCCCGGTCGCGCCCGCCGTAGAGAGCGTCCATGCGCTGCTGGAGGTCGCCGAGCTCCATCCGGCCACGCTACGGGTTGTTGCCCGGGTTGGGCGGCACGCTGCGTGGGAACAGGATGCCCATGCTGACCTTGCTCCTCATCATCCTGTTGGTCCTGCTCCTCGTCGGCGGCATCGGCGGCCCCCGGTACTACCGCGGGCGGCGCACCACCGTGGTCCGCGACCGCGACATCCTCTAGTTCCACCCCCGCGCAACCGCCCACGTCGAGTAGGCGGTAGTGGTTCCGCTCACCTATTGCCCTGCCCTGTCAGCCACGCGTACCTTCGGGCCATCGTGCCGGTGGGAACAGCCCGGCGAGACAGGGGAAGCAACGTGAACAAGATCCGTCAGGCCATCGACGTGCTGGCCGCCAGGGGGTGGACGAAGGGCGTGTTCACCGACCTGTCGGGGCGGCACTGCCTGCAAGGGGCGCTCTACGAGGCCCATGGCGTGTGCCCGCTGCGGAGGGGCAGCGTGGTCGGTCCGCTCCCGTCGGAGCTGGCCGCCGACGTGCGGCTGGTGAACGAAGTGGTGGAGGCGAACTACCCCGAGAGGTTCGGTGGTGTCGGCGTCTCCCGGTTCAACGACCACCCGGAGACGACGGTCGACGACGTGGTCCTCGTGCTCGAGAAGGCCGCAGTTCGCCGCGACGAGTTGCTCTGACCGCACCGTTCTCCGACGTCTGAGGCCCGGCTGGCGGGCGTGAGGCTCCACAGAACGCGGGGCGTCACGCCGCCGCCGCCCGGGACTCGTCGCGGCGCGGCGTGCCCCGGGGCCACCACACGCCGGTGTGCCCGCACGTGCAGCGCCACCGCACGGCGATCCCCGCGGCGGTGGACGTCATGCCCACGATGGCGTCCGGCCCGAGCAGGACCTCGCGGCCGTGGCGGGAGCATGCAACGCTGAACATCGGCGGCCCTTCCTTCCAGTCCAATAAGCGGTCCATTACGCTCGTGTTTCGCCGACGCCGGCAGCTTGTCGTACGATCACCAGCGAATGAAGACCCAAAGTGCCGAGAATTGGACTGATGTCGCCGTCGACGTCCCTGCGGTGCTCGGAGATTGGTCTGTGGGAGCAGGGCCATTGCACCGGAAGCTGGCCGACGGCCTGCGCGTGGCCATCTCCGCCGGAGCGCTGCCCGCCGGCGCTCGCCTGCCCCCTGAGCGCCTGCTGGCCGCCCGCCTGGCGGTGAGCAGGAGCACGGTGGTCGCCGCCTACGACCGTCTCCGCTCGGAGGGGCTCCTGGTGAGCCGGCAGGGCAGTGGCACGCGTGTGGCCCCCGACCTGCGCCGGCCCCTCGCCGACGGGTCGGTGCCCGGCGGGCGGGCCGCCCTCGTGTTCCGGCGCCTGGTCGAGGGCCCCGGTGAGGTGATCTCGCTCGGGTGCGCCGTCAGCCGGTGCCACCCGGCGGTGGCCGACGCCCTCGCCACGCTGTCGGGGGACGAGGTGGCCGACGCCCTCGCCCGGCCGGGGTACCACCCGCTCGGTCTCCCCGAGCTGCGCCATGCCCTGGCCGCCTTGCACACCCGGGAAGGCGTCCCCACGACGCCCGAGCAGATCCTCGTCACCACCGGCGCCCAGCAGGCCATCAACCTGGCCGCCACCCTGTTCGTGCGCCCCGGGGAGACGGTGGTCGTGGAGTCGCCGGCCTTCCCCAGCGTGCTCGACGTCTTCCGTGCCGCCGGCGCCCGCCTGGTGAGCGTGCCCGTCGACGCCGACGGTGCCCGGGTGGACGAGGTCGACCACCTGGCCCGGCGGATGCCCGTCGCCGCCGTGTTCGTGATGCCGAGCTTCCACAACCCGGCCGGCGTGGCCCTCAGCGAGCCGCGCCGGCGCCGGCTGGCGTCCCTCGCCGCCGAGCTCGGCATCCCGGTGCTGGAGGACAACGCTCTCGAGCACGCCCGCCTGGGGGTGACGCCGCCTCCGCCCGTCGGCGCCAGGGGCGACGGGCCCGTCGTCACCATCGGGTCGCTGAGCAAGCTGGTGTGGGGCGGGCTGCGCGTCGGGTGGGTGCGCTCGTCCGAGGAGATGGTGGGCCGCCTGGTGAAGCTCAAGGTGGTCCACGACCTGGGCAGCGGCGTCGTCGACCAGCTCGTGGCCGCCCGGCTGGTGCCCCAGCTCGAGGAGCTGCGGGCGAGCCGAGAAGCCGAGCTGCTCGCCAGCCTCGACCTGCTCGGCGACCTGTTGCGGGCACGGCTCCCGGGCTGGCGGTGGGAGCGCCCGCAGGGCGGCCCATCACTGTGGGTGCGGGTGCCGTGGGGGGACACCGACACCTTCGCCCAGGTGGCGTTGCGCCGTGGCGTCGAGATCGTTCCCGGCTCCACCATGTCGCCGGACGGGACGCACCGGGACCACCTGCGCGTGCCGTTCACCTTCGGCCCCGAGGGCCTCCCATCGCTGGTCGACCGCCTGGCCGCCGCGTGGGCGGCCTACGCCCCGGGAGGGCAAGCCTCCCGGGGCGATGTCGGCGTCGTGGTGTGACCGGGCCGGGCCGGGCGTGGCACCTCCCGCGCCCGGCCGGCGCCGCGCTTACAGCGGCAGCCCGCCGAGCAGGTTGTCGAGCAGGCCGCCGCTGGGCGGCGGCGACACCGGCGCCGGATCGGCGGGACCGGAGCTGTCGCTCACCGCTCGGGCGGCGTCGAGGCGGCCGCTGCAGTTCGGGCTGTTGGCCCCGCACGAGACCGAGGGGTCGGCCGTCTCCAGGATGCGGGCCACCGCGCCTTCGGGCGTGGCCCCCTTGGCCAGCAGCAGGGCGACGGCCCCGGCCACGTGCGGGGCCGCCATCGACGTGCCGGCCAGCGGCTTGTACTGGTGCTCCTTGCCCCTGACCCAGATCGTGGACAGCACGTCGCCGGCCTCGTCGCCGGTCCCGGCCCCGCCGGGCGCCATGATCGACCATTGGGCGTTCCCGAGCGGGCTCGAGTACGACGCCACCCTGTCGTCCGGGCCGGTGGCGCCGACGACGAGGGCGGGCAGGCTTCCGTACTGCGAGCTGCCGATGCCGAGCCCGAGCACGTTGGTGTTGCCGGCGGCGAGCACCGGGACGGCGCCCTTGGACCATGCGTACTGCACGCCCTCGGCCAGCGACGACCCGAACAGGCTGCTGAGCACGAAGGGCTCGCCCAGGCTGAGGTTCACGACCTTGGCGCCGCGGTCGACGACCCACTTGATGCCGGCGTTGATGTCCTCAGTGGTGCCGGCGCCGTCGGCCGTGAGGGCCTTCGCCACGACGAGGCGGGCGTCCGGGGCCACGCCGGCGACGCCCTTGCCGTTGTCCTTGGTCGCCGCCGCGATGCCGGCCACGTGGGTGCCGTGGCCCTGATCGTCCTGCGCCGACCCGCGGCACCGGGAGGGGTTCCCGCCGGAGCCGATGCAGCTGGTGTGGGCGGCCACCTTGCCGGCCAGGTCCTCGTGGTTGAGGTCGATGCCGGTGTCCACGATGCCGATCAACACGCCGGTCCCCGTGGACGAGGACCAGGCGGCGGGAGCTCCGATGCGCCCCAGGGCCCACTGCTTGGCGAACAGGGCGTCGTTCGACGCCTGCGCCCAGGGGGCGAGGACGAGGCCGAGGGCGAGGGCGAGGATGGTGGCGGCCGGCCCGATGCGGGCGGCGACGGAGTGGCGCGTGGTGTTCATGGCAGGACAACGCTCGACCGGGCAACTTCTCGCGCTGCCCCTAGATCTTCTTCGTTCTGTGCAGGAATGCGCCCGTGGAGCGGGCGCCAGACCACCGAGAACGTCTCAGGGAACGGCCGGCGAGCCGGCGGGTACCGGCGTCGGCTCTGCGACGGGCGGCGGGGCCAGCAGGCCGCCGGCGACGTCGAGCAGCAGATCGGCGGCGCCCGTCACCGTCGATCCCACGCCTCCGACGGTGGATGTCACGGCGTCGCCGGCGGCGCCGGCCAGCGCGGTGGGCAGCGGTGGCGCGGTGGTCGTGGTGACCGGGGGGGCGGTCGGCGC
>JALYMX010000241.1 GCA_030773495.1 Actinomycetota bacterium
GCCGGCGAGCGCGGCGACGTGTGCCGCCAACGCGGCCTCGAGGCAATCCCCGTCGGCAACGGCGGCCGGCGGGCGGCCTTCGCCTCCCACCGGACGCCGGCCTCGGCCCCCCGGCCTAGCCACGAAGCTCGCTGTTGCGACCTGGTCCACGTTCCCTTCCCCCCGGGAGCCATCTCGCACGGCGCACTTGGCGTGCCCAAAAGTTGGCAGACGCAGGCAGGCGGCGAAAGGGTACGAGCCGGTGTCTGCGGGAGGGGGTGCTAGCACCCCTCCGTCACAGCACGACGCCGTATGCTTCGTGCCGGGAGGGGGAAGTGAGGGCAGCGGGCGCCGCCGACCTGCGGGTGGTCATCGCCGACGACGAGTACCTCGTCCGCGAGGGCGCGAGGAGCGTCCTGTCCTCGGTCCCCGGCATCACCGTCGTTGATCTCGCCCACGATCCGGACTCGTTGCACGCCGCCATCGCCGCGACGTCCCCCGACGTGGTGGTCCTCGACATCCGGATGCCACCCACGCACCGCACCGAGGGCATCGACGCGGCGCGCAACCTCCGCCGTACGCACCCCCGGCTCGGCATCGTCATCCTCTCGCAGTACGCCGACCCGGAGTACGCCCTCGAGCTGCTCCGGGATGGCTCGAACGGCCTGGCCTACCTCCTGAAGGAGCGGCTGGGGGAGCCGACGAAGCTGGCCGAGGCCATCCGGGAGGTCGCTGGCGGCGGCTCGGTGCTCGACCCGAAGGTGGTCGACGCGCTCATCGAGGCGCAGCACCGCAGATCGCGCTCCCGGCTGCACGGGCTCACCCCGCGTGAGGGCGAGGTCCTGGAGCTGATGGCGACGGGCCGGAACAACGCCGGCATCGCCCAGGCCCTCGTGCTGAGCGAGCGGGCCGTGGAGAAGCACATCAACGCCATCTTCCGCAAGCTCGACCTGAGCGAGGAGCTGGACATCAACCAGCGGGTGACGGCGGTGCTGTTCTTCCTGCAGCGCAACGTCGGGACCGGGGAGTAACTAGACGCCGGACACGCCGGCGGCGACCCGCACCGGGAACCGGGCCCGCACCCTCGTGCCCTCATCCGGAGCCGATGTCACCTCGAGGTCGCCCCCGAAGGACCGGGCGCGGTCCTCCATGTGCAGCAGGCCGCCGCCACGGGAATGACCGGCGGGCACGAAGCCGCGCCCGTCGTCCTCGACGGTGATGGTGAGCCACTCGTCGTCGGCGTCGAGGCAGATCGTGATCTCCGAGGCCTCGGCGTGCTTCAGGGCGTTGACGAGGGCCTCGCCGGTGAGGAAGTAGGCGGCGCTCTCGATCTCGGGGGCGAGACGGGGGAACGGGTCGGGAGCGCACACGAGGCGGACCGGCACCGGGAGCCGGCCGGCGCAACTGCGCAGGGCGGCCACCAGGCCCCGGTCGACCAGGATCGAGGGGTAGAGGTCGTGGGTGACCTCCCGCAGCCGCTCGATCACGCCGTCGAGCTCGCGGCTCAGCTCCTCCAGCGACCCTCCGAGCGACCCTCCGAGCGACCCGGGATCGCGCTCGGCCGCCTCCCGTGCCAGGCCGAAGCCCATCCGCAGCACGACGAGGTGCTGCTGGATCCCGTCGTGGAGGTCCCGGGCCAGGCGGTGGCGCTCCTCGTCCTGGGCGGCGGCGATCCGCGAAGAGCTCTCGCGCAGACGGGCCGCCTGCTCGGCGATCACGTCGAGGTGCTGGCGCAGCTCCCGGCGCATCCCCTCGAGCGAACGGGCCAGCTCGGCGATCTCGTCGGTGCCCCGGGGAACGAAGGAGGCGTCGAGGTCGCCTTCGGAGATCCTCGCCGCCGTGCGTTGCAGGTCGACGAGGGGCCGCATCAGGGCGCGGAACAGCAACCAGCCCAGCAGCAGGGCGACGGCGATGAGCAGGCCGACCGCCACCAGGCGGTTCCGGGCCAGCAGGCGGTCGACCGGGGCCTCGGGATCGGGCACGGCCACGCCCAGGGCACCGGCCACCGCACCAGGTGAGGCGCTCGCCGGCCGGTAGGCGACCAGGGTGTCGACGCCGGCCAGGCGTACCACCACGGGGTCGCGAGGCAGCCGCTCACCCCGAGCGGTCACCGCCGGCGGCACCTGTGGGGCGTCGACGAGCGTCGTGCCCACCACCTGGCCGTCCGCCACCAGGACCACGTGGGCGAGGCCGGCGACCTGACGGCGGAGCCGGTAGGCGAAGGCGTCGGCGAAGTGGTAGCCGCCGACCAGGACGTGGGCGTCGCTGCCGTAGCCGATGGGGACGACCACGGCCTGGACGAACTCGCCTTGCGCGGTCCGCAGCAGGCGGCTGGCCGGGGAGACCCCGTCGGCGGGGGAGAGCGCGACCGGCCCGGCCAGCGCCTCTCCGACGCCCGCAGGTTGTTCCGTCGGCACCGCCCTCGTATCGACAACCTGGAGGACGTCGAACTCCAGGTTCCTGTAGGCCCGCCCGAGCTCGCCTACGAGGTCGTTGCGCCGGCTCGGGTGGGTGAGGCCCTCGGCGTTCAGCACCTGGGCCAGGTTGCGCAGGTTGGCCACGAGGGTGCGCTCACGCTCGCCGTAGGCCTGCTCGAGCACCCGCAGGTTGCCGTTGGTGATCCTGACCGCTTGCGCGGAGAGCGCGTCGGCGGTGAGGCGGACGTCGAGGAAGGTGGTGAGCCCGGTGGCGGTCAAGAGGGCGACGAAGAGCGAGGCGAGCACCTTGAGCAGCAGCGACGATCGCAGCCGCCGGCCGCCCCTCACGTCGTCCCCCTCGTCGTCGCCCTCGTCGTCGCCCTCGTCGTCGCCCCAGCGAGGAGGCCCTGCGCCTTCTCCTGGGCGGCCCGCAGGACGGTGGAGGGCTCCTTGCCCTCGCGGATCACCTCGTCGACGGCGCCGGCGAAGACCTCGTTGACCTCGGGGAAGGCGTCGAGGACGAAGGGCCGGGCCGTGCGGAGCTGGCGCAGCACGACGGCCAGGTCCGGCGTCTGGAAGTAGGAGTCGTCGTACACCCGGGCGCGGACAGGGAGGCGGCCCTGTTCCTTGGCCAGGCGCAGGGCGTAGTCGTCCGAGATGAGGTGGACCATGAAGTCGAAGGCGAGCGCCCGCAACCGCGACCCCTTGGGCACGAACAGACTGCTGCCTCCGGTGACCGACCCCGACTGCCCCCCGGCGCCGACGGGCAACAGGGCCGGGCGGTACCGCTCGCCACCCGGGGTGCGACGCAGCGTGGCGAGGTCCCAGGAGCCGGTCGCCAACATCGAGGAGCTTCCGGCCTGGAAGAGGGCGACGGCGTCCCCGCTGTGGGAGTCGACCGCTCGCGGTGGGAAGGCCCAGTTGTTGCGCACGAGGCGCGACAGCAGCTCCAGGGCGGAGACGACCTCGGGGGCGTCGAGGGTGAGGCGCACGCGCCCGTCGTCGCCGACCTCCACCAGCTCACCGCCGTTGGCCCGCACCCAGCCGGCGGTGCGCCAGGTGCTCGTGGGCAGGGACAGCGCTCGGCGGGAGCCGTCGGGGGTGCTCAGCGCCGCCGCGGCCGCCTCGAACGCCGCGAACGACATCGGCTCCACTGGCGGTGGCAGCCCGGCGGCGGCGAAGTGCTCGGCGTTGTAGAGCAGCAGGAGGGCGTTGGTGTCGAGGGGCACGCCGTAGCGACCCCCCGCCCAGGTGACGTCCTCCAGCGCGCCGGGGAGGAACTCGGACGGGTCGAGCGAGCGCGCCCACAGGTCGTCGAGCGGCTCAGCCATCCCCTGGGCGGCCGCCGCGAAGGCGTGCGCCTGCACCACGTCGGGGACCACGCCGTTGGCGATGGCCGCGGCGACCGTGTCGGGGATGTTCCTGATGGCGGTCCGGTCGATGTCCACCCGGACGCCGGGATGGGTGCGCTCGAACTGGCGCACGGCGGCGACCACAGGCGGCGTCACCCAGTCGTCGGTGAGCAGCACCCGCAGCACCGTCGGCGCCTCGGTGCGGTCCTCTCGGGCACACCCGGCGAGGGCTGCCCCGGCCAGGAACACCACGACGAGGAGCGCGAGGCGGCCCCGCACAGTCCGACCGTCGGCCGATCGCGCCACGTCCACCCCCCTCGTCGCGCCCAAGCGAACCACCCGAAACGCCGGGATGCAACCGCGTCCGCCGGGCGCCGGCGGGCTACGGACGCCGAGCGGCGTCGGCGGGCAGCAGCTGGGTGGCCCGTTCCTGCGCCTCACGCAAGACGGTGGTGGCGTCGCGTCCAGTGCGCAGGACCTCGTCCACCGCCTCGGCGAAGACCCTCCCCGCCTCGGGGAACGCCTCCAGGGTGAACGGGTGGGCCGACCGCAGCCCTTCGAGCACGGTGATCAGGTCCGGGCTCTGGAAGTACGGGTCCTGGTACAGCCGGCTCCGCACCGGCAGCCGACCCTCCTCCTTGGCCAGGCGCAGGGCGTAGCGGTCGGAGGTCACGTGGACCATGAAGTCGAAGGCCAGCTGCCGTAGCTGCGACCCCTTGGGAACGAACAGGCTGCTGCCGCCCATCACCGTCCCGGACCGTTCGTCCCCGGCTCCCCTGGGCAACGGCACCGCGCGGTATCTGTCGCCGCCGGCGTCTCGTCGCACGATGGCGAGGTCCCACGACCCCGTGGCGAGCATCGTGGCGCTCCCGGCGCGGAACAGCGAGAGCGCGTCGCCGCTGTGGGAGTCGGCGGCGCGGGGCGGGAAGATCAGGTTGGCTCGTACCAGTCGCGACAGGAAGTCGAGGGCACCCACCACCTCGGGCGCGTCCAGGGTGAGCTGGACGGAGCCGTCCGTCGCCACCTGAACGACGTCGCCGCCGTTGGCGCTGATCCACCCGTAGGCCCACCACGTGCTCGTGGGCACCGCCAGCGCCCGGCGAGAGCCATCGGGCGTGCTCACCCGTCGGGCCACCTTCTCGAAGCCCTCGAAGGTCAGCGGCGCTTCCGGGAGCGGGACGCCTGCGGAGGCGAAGTGGTCGGCGTTGTAGAGAAGGAACAGGGCGTTGGTGTCGAGGGGGACGCCGTAGCGCCGGCCGGCCCACGTCACGTCCTCCATTGCGCCGGGCAGGAACTCCGAGGGGTCGAGCGCCTCCTCCCACAGGTCGTCGAGGGGCTCGGCCAGGCCCTGCGCACCGGCGGCGAAGGCGTGGGCCTGCACCACGTCGGGCGGAGTGCCGCTGCGGGTCGCCGCGGCGATCGTCTCGAGCATGTGGCTGATCTGGCTGCTGTCCACGTCCACGCGCACGTTCTCGTGCCGGCGCTCGAAGTCCCGCACGGCGGCGACGAACGGGGGGGTGACCCAGTCGTCGGTCATGAGCACGCGCAGGACGGTCGGCGGCCTGGTCTCGACGCTCTCGCTGCACGCCGCGAGTGCCACGAGGCAGGCGCACACCAGCGATGACAGGACGCCGACCCGCCGTGTGCTGCTCACCCGCACGAGCCCCTGGGTCACCCCGTGCCTCCCCTTCGCGGAAGGAAAGCACTCGGGGGGCGTGATTGCAACCGTAGCTGCGCGCCCTGCCGGGGTTACGAGGGGTCGGTGGCCTCCCGCTGGGGCCCGGCGCCGGGGGCGACGGACCGGGAGCCGCCGGTGATGGGGTCGGCGTCGAGCACGTCCTTGAGCATCGGTGTCGGCTGGTCGGCCTCGTCGCCCGACTCGGTGTAGGCGCTGCGGGCCGGACCGCGATCGCCGGCCGTCGTTGCGTCCTGTTGCTGGTCGGGCTGGCTGGAGCTGCCGGCGGGTGGCTGCCGGAACGGCTCCTCGGCCCGCCGGCGGGCCGCCTCGGCGCCGTCGTCGACGGTGCCTGGAGAGGGACCGGCGGGAGGGGCGGTGGGGGAGGGCCAGTACCCGCCTCCGGCGGCCACCTCGGGGCTCATGTTCTGCTGGGCGATCACCTCGTCGCCGTCCTCGCCGGGAAGGGGGACGCTGCGCACCGAGTCGCCCTTGGGGTCGCGGTCCTCATCGGCCATGGTCGCAGTATCCCCCTCCGGGCGGGCAGGGAACCCGTCGCCTGCCCTTCCTGGGTTCCGGCGGGCGGCGGCTAGGTTGGCGCGGTGCAGGTGTGGCCAGGCCAGCCCTACCCCCTCGGGGCGAGCTTCGACGGCGCGGGCACCAACTTCTCGCTGTTCTCCGAGGTCGCCGAGCGGGTCGAGCTGTGCCTGTTCGACGAGGCGGGCAACGAGACCAGGGTGGACCTGCCCGACTCCACCGCCCTGTGCTGGCACGGGTACTTCCCGGGGATCGGCCCGGGCCAGCGCTACGGCTACCGCGTCCACGGTCCCTACGACCCCGCCGCCGGGCACCGCTGCAACCCGGCCAAGCTGCTCCTCGACCCCTACGCCAAGGCCGTCGAAGGGCAGGTCGACTGGGACGAGGCGGTGTTCCCCTACCGCTTCCTCGCCCCCGACGTGCGCAACGACGCCGACAGCGGCCCCCACGTCCCCAAGTCGGTGGTCGTCAACCCCTGGTTCGACTGGGTGAACGACCGCCCGCCCCGCACCCAGTACAACGAGTCGGTGATCTACGAGGTGCACGTGAAGGGGCTCACCATGCGCCACCCGGGCGTGCCCGAGGAGCTGCGGGGCACCTACGCCGGCATCGCCCACCCCGCCGTCGTCGACTACTTCACCACCTTGGGCATCACCGCCGTCGAGCTGCTGCCGGTGCACCAGTTCCTCCACGACGCTCACCTGGTGGAACGGGGCCTGCGCAACTACTGGGGGTACAACTCCGTCGCCTACCTGGCCCCGCACAACGAGTACAGCGCCACCGGGCAGGTCGGCCAGCAGGTGCAGGAGTTCAAGCAGATGGTGAAGACCCTGCACGAAGCCGGGATCGAGGTGATCCTCGACGTGGTCTACAACCACACCGCCGAGGGCAACCACCTCGGCCCCGTGCTGTCGTTCAAGGGCATCGACAACGCCGGCTACTACCGGCTGGTCGACGAGGACCGGCGCTACTACTACGACACCACGGGCACCGGCAACAGCCTCGACATGCGCCATCCGCACGTGCTGCAGCTCATCATGGACAGCCTGCGCTACTGGGTCACCGAGATGCACGTGGACGGCTTCCGCTTCGACCTGGCCGCCGCCCTGGCCCGCCAGTTCCACGAGGTCGACCGCCTCTCGGCGTTCTTCGACCTCATCCAGCAGGACCCCGTGGTGAGCCAGGTGAAGCTCATCGCCGAGCCCTGGGACCTGGGGGAGGGCGGCTACCAGGTCGGGAACTTCCCTCCGCTGTGGTCGGAGTGGAACGGTCGGTACCGCGACACGGTGCGCGACTACTGGCGGGGCGAGGAGGCCACGCTGGCCGAGTTCGCCTACCGCCTCACCGGCAGCTCCGACCTGTACGAGTCGAACGGCCGCCGGCCCTACGCCAGCGTCAACTTCGTCACCGCCCACGACGGGTTCACCCTCGCCGACCTGGTGTCGTACAACGAGAAGCACAACGAGGCCAACGGCGAGGGCAACAACGACGGCGAGAGCTACAACCGGTCGTGGAACTGCGGGGTGGAGGGCGTCACCGACGACGCCGCCGTCCTCGAGCTGCGGGCCCGCCAGATGCGCAACTTCCTGGCCACCCTCATGCTCTCCCAGGGCGTCCCCATGGTCCTGGGCGGCGACGAGATGGGCCGCACCCAGCGCGGCAACAACAACGCCTACTGCCAGGACAACGAGGTCTCGTGGTTCGACTGGGAGCGCCAGGACGGCGAGCTGGTGGCGTTCACCCGGCGGCTCATCGACTTCCGCCGCTCCCACCCGGTGTTCCGGCGCCGGCGCTTCTTCCAGGGCCGGCCCGTCTACGGCCACGACCAGTCGGACGTCGCCTGGTTCCGCCCCGACGGCACCGAGATGGGCGACGAGGACTGGCAGGAGGGGCGGGCCAAGTCGCTCGCCGTGTTCCTGAACGGGGAGGCCATCCCCGATCTCGACGCCCGCGGCGAGCGGGTGACCGACGACTCATTCCTCGTGCTGTTCAACGCCGAGGCCGACTCGATGGACTTCGTGCTCCCGGAGCAGCGCTTCGGTGAGCGGTGGGTGAAGCTCCTCGACACCGCCGATGCCTTCGACGAGGGGGCGCAGGCCAAGGCCGGCGACGCCCTCACCATCGGCGGCAGGTCGCTCGTGCTGCTCCGTCGTGCCGGCTGACGCGGGGGCGGGAGCGCCGAGCTCCACCTACCGGGTCCAGTTCTCCCCGGAGTTCGGGTTCGAGCGTGCCGCCGGGTTGGCGCGGTACCTGGCCGACCTCGGCGTGAGCCACCTGTACGCCTCCCCGCTGCTGCAGGCGGCCCCCGGAAGCACGCACGGCTACGACGTGGTGGACCACGCGCGGGTGAGCGCCGAGCTCGGCGGCGAGGCGGGCCACCGCCGCATGTGCGAGGCGCTGGCGGCGGCCGGCGTGGGCCAGGTCCTCGACGTCGTCCCCAACCACATGGCCATCGGCCTCGAGAACGCCTGGTGGTGGGACGTGCTCGAGAACGGGCCGTCGAGCGTCTACGCCGCGTACTTCGACGTGGACTGGGACCCGCCGGAGACCAAGCTGCGCAACACCGTCCTGCTCCCCGTGCTCGGCGACCACTACGGCCGGGTGCTGGAGGCGGGCGAGCTGCGCCTCGTCCGCGATGGCGGCTCGTTCGTCGTGCGGTACTACGACCACCTCTTCCCCGTGGCCCCCCGCTCGCTCGACCGCCTGCTCAGCGCGGCGGCCGAGCGGTGCGGGAGCGCCGAGCTCGAGTCGGTCGCCGCCGCGCTCGGGCGACTTCCCCCAGCGACGGCCACCGACCGCGAGAGCGTGCGCGAGCGCCACCGCGACAAAGAGGTCCTGCGGGGCCGGTTGGCCGCCCTGTGCCACGAGGACGAGCAGGTCGGCGCCGCCGTCGACGCCCAGGTGGCGGCGGTGAACGCCGACTGGGACGCCCTCGACGCCCTGCTCGACCGCCAGAACTACCGCCTGGCGTACTGGCGCACCGCCGGCCGCGAGCTCGACTACCGCCGCTTCTTCGACATCAGCACCCTCGTCGGCATCCGCGTGGAGGACCCGCAGGTGTTCCACGACACCCACGCCCTCGTCCTCGGGTGGGTGCGGGACGGCGTGGTCGACGGGCTGCGCATCGACCACCCGGACGGCCTGCGCGACCCGGAGGGCTACGTGCGGCGGCTGCGGGAGGCCAGCGGCGGCGCGTGGACCGTGCTCGAGAAGATCCTCCAGCCCGGGGAGCGCCTCCCGGCACGCTGGCCGGTGGCCGGCACCACCGGGTACGACTTCCTGAACCGGGTGGGCGGGCTGTTCGTGGACCCCGACGGCCGGCGCCCGCTGCTGGATCTCTACGCCGAGCTCACCGGCCAGCCCACCGACTTCGCCGAGGTCGTCTACGACAAGAAGCACCTGGTGCTGCGCCACATCCTGGCCGCCGACCTCAACCGGCTCACCGCGTTGTTCGTGCAGGTCTGTGAGCGCAACCGCCGCTACAGGGACTACACGCGCCACGAGCTGCACGAGGTGCTCAGGGAGGTCACCGCCTGCTTCCCGGTCTACCGCACCTACGTCGGGCCGGACGGCACGCCGGCCCGAGAGGAGGACCGGGCGTACGTGGAAGCGGCCGTCGACGGGGCTACGGCCCGCCGTCCCGATCTCGACGCCGAGCTGTTCGCCTTCCTCCGCGACCTCCTGCTGTTGCGCCACCGCGCCGCCGAGGCTCCCGGTCTCCCGACGCCGGCCGACCCCGTAGAGGCCGAGCTGGTGGCCCGCTTCCAGCAGATGACCGGGCCGGTGATGGCCAAGGGCGTGGAGGACACCGCGTTCTACACGTTCCTGCCGCTCGTCTCGCTCAATGAGGTGGGCGGCCATCCCGAGACGTGGGGGACCTCGGTCGAGGACTTCCACCGCAGCTGCGAGGAGGCGCAGCAGCAGTGGCCGGCCGGGATGCTGGCGACGTCGACCCACGACACCAAGCGCAGCGAGGACGTGCGGGCCCGGATTCACCTGCTGTCGGAGATCCCCGAGCGGTGGTCGCAGGCCGTGCGGCGGTGGGTGAAGGGCAACGAGCGCCACCGCGCCGGGGAGAACCTCCCCGACGCCAACGCCGAGTACCTGCTGTACCAGACGCTGGTGGGCGCCTGGCCCTTGTCGGCCGAGCGGGCCGTCGCCTACCTCGAGAAGGCCGCCAAGGAGGCCAAGGCCCACACCTCGTGGATCGACCCCAACCCGGCCTACGACACCGCTCTTCGCCACTTCGTGGAGGCGACGCTCGGCGACGAGGGGTTCGTAGCCGAGCTCGAGGCGTTCGTGGCGCCCCTGGTCGAGCCCGGGCGGGTCACGTCGCTGGCCCAGACGCTGGTGAAGCTCACCGCCCCCGGCGTGCCCGACACCTACCAGGGCACCGAGGTGTGGGACCTGAGCCTGGTGGACCCCGACAACCGGCGGGCTGTGGACTACGAGCTGCGGCGCCGCCTGCTGGCCGAGCTCGACGGGATGCCGGCGGACCGCATCCTGGCCGGGAGCGACGACGGGCTCCCCAAGCTCCACGTCGTGCGCGCCGCGCTGCAGCTGCGGCGCCGCCGGCCGGCCGCCTTCGCAGCGGGGACCGGCACCTACGAGCCGGTGGCCGCCCGGGGGGCGGCGGCCGCCCACGTGGTCGCCTTCGTGCGGGGCGGGGAGGTGGCCACCGTGGTCCCCCGCCTGGTGCTCGGCCTGGACGGGCGGTGGGGGGACACGGCACTCACCCTCCCGCCCGGCGCCTGGCGCAACGTGCTGACCGGCGAGGACGTCCCCGGCGGGGCGGTGGCGCTGGAGCGGTTGCTGGCCCCGTTCCCCGTGGCCCTGCTCGAGCGGGTGGCGGCGTGACGGTGTTCCGGGTGTGGGCGCCCCTGGCCGGCGCCGTCGAGCTCGAGCTGGGGGAGCGGTGCGTCGCCATGGTCCCCGCCGGCGGCGGCTGGCACGAGCTGGACGTACCCGAGGCCGGGGCGGGCTCCGACTACCGGTTCGTGCTCGACGGGGGCCGGCCGTTGCCCGACCCGCGCTCGTCGTGGCAGCCGGCCGGCGTCGACGGGCCGTCTCGCGTGGTCGACCACGACGCCTTCGCCTGGACCGACGACGGTTGGCGCGGTGTCCACCTCCCCTCGGCGGTGATCTACGAGCTGCACGTCGGCACCTTCACCGAGGAGGGCACCTTCGACGCGGTGATCGCGAAGCTCGACCACCTAGTCGACCTCGGCGTCACCGCCGTGGAGCTGCTGCCGGTGGCGCAGTTCCCCGGCGAGCGGGGCTGGGGGTACGACGGGGTCGACCTGTACGCCCCGCACGCCGCCTACGGGGGCCCGGACGGGCTCAAGCGCCTGGTCGACGCCTGCCACGCGCGCCGCCTCGCCGTCGTCATGGACGTGGTGTACAACCACCTCGGCCCCGCCGGGAACTACCTGGGGCAGTTCGGGCCCTACTTCACCGACCGCTACGCCACCCCGTGGGGCGCGGCGGTGAACTTCGACGGCGAGGGGAGCGACGAGGTGCGGGCCTTCGTCGTCGACAACGCGCTGCAGTGGCTGCGCGACTACCACTGCGACGGGCTGCGCCTCGACGCTGTCCACGGGATCGTCGACACCTCGGCCACTCACATCCTCGAGCAGCTGGCCGTGCGGGTCGAGGAGCTCGGCGCCGCGCTGGGCCGGCCGTTGTTCCTCGTGGCCGAGAGCGACCTCAACGACCCGCGTGTCGTGCGCCGGCGGGAGGTGGGGGGCTACGGCATGGACGCCCAGTGGAGCGACGACTTCCATCATGCGCTGCACGCCGTGCTCACCGGCGAGCGCGACGGCTACTACGCCGACTTCGGATCGCTCGGCCAGCTGGCCACCGCCCTCGAGCGGGCCTTCGTCTACGGCGGCGAGTACTCGCCGTACCGGGGTCGGTCGCACGGGCGCCGGGACCCGGCGCTCGGTGGGCAGCGGTTCCTCGGGTACCTCCAGAACCACGACCAGATCGGCAACCGGGCCCAGGGCGACCGCAGCGCCGCGCTCATGTCGGTGGGCCGGCTGTACGTGGCGGCCGCCCTGGTCCTGGCCGGGCCGTTCGTCCCGATGCTGTTCCAGGGGGAGGAATGGGGGGCGACCACCCCGTTCCAGTACTTCACGGACCACGAGGACCCCGAGCTGGGCCGGGCGGTGAGCGAGGGCCGCCGGCGGGAGTTCGCCTCCTTCGGGTGGGACCCGGTGGCGGTCCCCGACCCCCAGGACCGGGTTACGTTCGAGCGCTCGAAGCTGAACTGGGGTGAGCTCGAGCGGGAACCGCACCGCGGGCTGCTCGAGTGGCACCGCCACCTGATCCGCCTGCGCCAGGAGGTGCCCGCCCTGTCCGACGGCCGCCTCGACCGCGTCCACTGCCGCTACGACGAGGCCGAGGGGTGGCTGGTGGTGGAGCGGGGCGCCGCCGCCGTGGCCGCCAACCTCGGTGCCGCCGACGTGGAGCTGGCCGTGCGCGGACGCGTGCTCGCGGCGTCCGGCGGGGCGCTTCCCGCCGAGGGCGGCGTGCGCCTCGCCCCCGACTCCGTGGCGGTCCTGGCTGAGAC
>JALYMX010000242.1 GCA_030773495.1 Actinomycetota bacterium
GACCGTCCGTGGGGAGTTCCCGTGGCCGTCCGTGGGGAGACCCGCTGGCCGTCCGCGGGGACTTCTCACGGCCGTCCGTGGGGAATCCCCGTGGCCGCCTGTGGGGAGATCGCCATGGCCGTTGACACTTCGTGCGGTGGCGGGTCAGGCGACGCCGTGAACGTCCTCGCCGCCGACGACGACTTGGTCTCCCGGATGATGTTGCAGGCCGCCGTGGAGGGACTCGGGCACGACTGCGTGGTGGCCGAGGACGGCGACCAGGCGTGGGAGCTCTTCTCGGAGTCGTCTCCGCAGGTGGTCATCACTGATCGGATGATGCCGGGGATGGACGGCCTGGAGCTGTGCCGGCGCATCCGGGCCCACCCAGGCGCCTACACCTACATCGTCCTCGCCACCTCCCTCGCGGAGCGCGGCGAGATCCTGCGCGGCATGCAGGCGGGGGCCGACGACTACCTCACCAAGCCTCTGGATCCGTTCGACCTCGAGGTGAGGCTGGTCGCTGCCGAGAGGGTGACCTCGCTGCACGGCGAGCTCGACCGGTACCGAGAGGAGCTGGCCCGCCTCGCCTGCACCGATCCTCTCACCCAGCTGCGCAACCGACTTTCCCTGCACGACGACCTGCAGGCCCTCCACGCCCGCAGCCGGCGTTACGGTCGCAATTACTGCCTCGCCATGTGTGACGTCGACTTGTTCAAGGCGTACAACGACACAGTCGGCCACCAGGGCGGCGACGACGTGCTACGTGCGATGGGAGCGACTCTCGCCGCCCACGCGCGCCAGGGGGACGGCGTGTACCGCTACGGAGGAGAGGAGTTCCTCGTGATCCTGCCGGAGCAGGCTCCCGAAGCGGCGGCAGTGGCGGGCGAGCGGCTGCGGTGGGCCGTGGAGGAGCTCCAGATCCCGCATCCGCGAGCTCCCGGTGGGGTGGTCACCCTAAGCGTCGGCATCGCCGCCTTCGACCCTGCCCACGAGGTCACGGCTGAAGAGTTGCTCACGGAGGCGGACCTTGCGCTCTACCGGGCAAAGGAAGCGGGACGCAATCGTGTGGTCGTGGCCGGGGGTCACACGAAGAGCTGACGGCCACAACTCCGGCGACGCGATCCCGCCGAGCGGGAGCGATCGCGCCAGAATGCCTGGTGCGGGCGCCTGCGAGCACCAGCCGCCTTCACACAGAACGTGCAGGTCCAACGCCCATCTAAGGTGGATCGATGGCCCTCGGCCGGCGGCGCCGCACCGACCCTGGTAACGCCGTCGAATCGCTCGGCTCAGTGACTTGCCCGAGTGGCGACGTTTTCGTCTTCGACTTCGGGCTCCTCCGTCTGTGGTCCGGTGATCGCCCTCCAGTGCTCGACGGCGACGTGGTTCCCCCAGAGGTGGCCGCCCAGGCGAACGCCTCCGACGACTTCGAGATCAGCGGCC
Organism: Actinomycetota bacterium; assembly: GCA_030773495.1. Taxonomy (GTDB): domain Bacteria; phylum Actinomycetota; class Acidimicrobiia; order Acidimicrobiales; genus JALYMX01. The sequence continues at coordinate 1,420 of JALYMX010000242.1, forward strand.
GAGACGCGGTGACCGTGGCAGCAGCACTCGATCTCGCAGCCGTCAAGGGGCGCTACGCCTTCGATCTCCCAGACCACGGCGAGTCGCTATCGAAGCGTGTCGCCACTATATGCCAGGAGCGGAGCCTGCACGCCAGGGTGCAACGAATTGGCCGGATGCCGCACCGGCGTCGACTCGAGCGGCTTCTCGATGACGACCCCACGGGGGCCGAGGTGCCATTCCATGGCGTGTGGGGCGTAGCAGTACGTGGAGTCCCGCGAAGTCGCTCGCTGCCGGTTCTCGGCCGGCGGATGGACGACGACGGGCCCGACGCGGGGCGGTGGCACTCGGTGTGGGTCTTGTGCGATGAGCGACCGCCCGTGTCTTCCATCGAGGCGGGCTATGTCCTCGTCGACGAGGCCCGGCTCATGTTCGCCGACCCGCGGGCCCTTGACCTCTGGAGGAATGATGAGGCACTCGACGGTCTCGCTGATCTCGAGTTCTGGGGGAGGGATGCCGTCGCTGCCGCCGATGTGACCGGCGCTTCCCCGGTGGACGCGTCGCAGTCCAACGTGTTCGGGTGGCTGGATCGCCCTGTCGCCGAAGTGGTGCGCCTCGCCCGGCAGCTCGAGGAACTGCGTAGCGACGCCGCGCTCAAGTTCGTCATCGACTTCCGTCCCCATGATCACCATCACCAGATGCTTCGCCTCGCAAGGACGACGCCAACGGAGGCCGGAACCATCACCCTGGACGGCTTCCTGGTGACCGGACTCTTCACGACCTGGGGCGACGGCGCCTTCCCGGTGTACCGAGACGTGGCCGCCGACGGGTCGCTCTGCCGGATACGAGTCGAGCTCGGTGCTCCCGAGATCGTGCAGCGCACCAGGCGCTTCGAGGAGCTCTGGTTCGGGAGCTTTCCAAGATGGCGTTCACCTCGGCGCGGGTCGCCCACGACGGTCTCGCCGTCGGGTGGTTTTACCGAGAGACGCCCGATCGGGACGAGGACAGCGGCTGGCGGGTGTTCGCCGGCGATGAGACGCAGGAGTACGTCGATGACTCCGCCAACGCCGTCGTCCTCCCGTTGCGTGAGCTAATAAGCAGGGATCGAGCACTGGAGGAACTCTTCCGAGCGCCGCCACCTGCAGCATTTGAGCGCGGGTCTTCCGGGTTCGAGTCGCGTTCCCCACCAGCCTGAACCTCCGCAGACGCTGGGTTGGCCTACAGGCTAAGGGCGGCCGCGCCCCGGGGACCGGATTGACTCCACCCCTGTGTCGGCTGACGTCTTGGTCACGCACGCCGATTGCCCTGATGCAGGGTCCACGTGGACGTGGCGGACTCTCCGTAGCGTCTGAGGATCCCGGTGGTGCGTCTCGTGAATGCCCTGCCGCCTTCGGGTTGGCTTTCGAGCGAAGTGGCCCGCCACCGGGTTCCTGGCCGCTGGCCTCGCTCGAAACAGGTTCGGCAACCAGACCCGCATCAGGACTGCCCGCCGCCGGCGAACCCGACTACCCACGAGGAGGAGCCCCGTGTTCGTCATCGGAGTCGACCCGCACAAGGGATCGCACACCGCCGCTGTCGTGAACGACACCGAGGAGGTGATCGACGAGCTCCACCTCGACGCCGACGCCGACCAGCTCGAGTGCCTTGTCGAGTGGGCGGAGGCGTACTCGCCGCGGCGGTGGGCGATCGAGGGCGCCGGCGGCACCGGGGCGCTGCTGGCCCGCCAGCTGGTGGCCGCCGGCGAGGACGTGGTCGACGTGCCGCCCACGTTGTCGGCCCGCGTACGCCTGCTCGACCGGGGCCGCACCGCCAAGACCGACGCCCACGACGCCCGGGCGGCGGCCGTCGTGGCCCTGCGCCACGCCAACCTGCGCAGCGTGGTCGTCGAGGACCACGACTGCGTGCTGCGGCTCCTCGCCGACCGCCACCACGACCTGGTGGCCCAGCGCACGCGGGTGGTGTGCCGGCTGCACGCCCTGCTGGCCCAATTGCGAGAAGGCGGCGTCGCACCTGGGCTTTCGGCCGATCGGCTGGCGAGGTGCTGCGGCGGATCCACCCCGTCGGCGCCGCCGACGTCGAGCGCAAGCGTCAGTGCAGCGAGCACCTGGCGGAGATCGGCCGCCTCGACGATGCCCTCGTCGAGCTGCGCAAGCGCACCGTCGAGGCGGTGTCGGCGTCGGCCACGACGGTGACCGAGGTCTACGGCGTCGGCCCGCTTGTGGCCGCCATCGTGGTCGGCCACACCGGCGGCGTGGGGCGCTTCCCGACCTCCGGTCACTTCGCTCGGTTCAACGGCTCGGCGCCCATCGACGCCTCGAGCGGCGCGGTCGTCCGCCACCGCCTCAACCCTCGCGGCAACCGCCAGCTCAACCACGCCCTCCACGTCGCCGCGGTGAACCAGGTGGCCCACGACACGCCGGGTCGGGCGTTCTACCTGCGCAAGATCACCGAGGGGCACTCGCGCAAGGAGGCCCTCCGCGCCCTCAAGCGACGGATCAGCGACGCCGTGTACCGCTGCCTTGTGACAGACGCCAACCGCGGGGCCGGGAGGACACACAGGGACGACTCCAAAGCCGCGTGACCGGCCTCACACCTTGAAAGCCGGCTCTTCGCGCCTCGTCACCTGTCGACACGGCCACCTCGCTGGACCGACCGCCAAGGCGAGGGACGAGTCGAGTCGCCTAGCCGAGCGGCTCGCGCAATGAACCATCCCGCAGCGCGGGCGGCCACCACGCCGTGCGCTGAAGTGGCTGCGGCTACGAGCCTGGCAGGAGATGCCCCGCCTCGAGTCGCGGCCCTCGGCGCCCCAGACGACCTGGCCCCGGCGGTGGTCGGTGACCACGGTCAGGTCCTTGTGCCGGCGCCGCCAGCTCACCTCTTCCACCCCGATCTCGAACAGGCCCTCGAGCCGGGCGGGGTCCACGCCGTCGCGCATCACCCGGGTGACCATCCGCCCGACGGTGTCCCAGTCGATGCGCACCAGCCGGCACACGGCGGTCTTGTCCATCGAGGTGGCCAGCCACCCCACCAGGTCCTCGAAGTCTCGGGTGAAGCCCGAGCTCCCGGGCGAAGGGCACCTCCTCCGCAGCACCCCGTGTGCTGGGCAGCGCACACGGCGCAGCACCGCCCGGATCTCCAGGCGCCACGCCCCGAGGTCCAGGTGGCGTCACTGTATAAGGCCACGGGGCGGGTGTCGTAGCGGGCGGGGGTGGCGAAGGAGCATTGCGGGCACACCAGCAGCCGGCGGCGGAGGGCCACGGTGACCACCACCCGGTCGGCCTCGAAGGCCACGGCACGCACCCAGACGCCGGGCAGGCGCAAAAGGCGAGAGAATGCAGCGGTGACGCGCACGGGCGACCGTCTTTCGTTCGATTGGCTTCAGACACCACCGAACGTACGGCCTCGTGCGCGCCACCTCCCACCCTCCGCCCCGGCCGTCGCCTCCTGAGCACGGCAGCTGACCCCGTCAGCCTGCTTGTCCGCCCTCAGCAGCCGGCGTGTCGGGGTCAAGGCCCGCCCGCCAGCGCCGTCCCCCAGGGACCGGAGCGAAGCGGAGGGCGTTGACGCCGACCTTGAGCCGGCTGCTACCCCCCCACCGGCACTCGCGGCCCTTGTACTACAAGGCGTTCCGCTTCACGCGATCGTGGTTGCCACCACATCGATGCCGGAAGACCCCGATTTCAGGGAACAGCGAGGTGCGGTGGAAGGCGGGCGTAATCCTGATGGGCAACTTGGCGCTGGCTTCGACCACGAGTTGGCCGACCCGGAGCTAACCCTGGACGGCGCGAAAGCCCCTATGGCTTGTGAGTCCTCGGCCGCTCGCGACACGGCGCGGAACCATCGCTGGCCGCGCGCTGTCAGGTTCGCGCTTCCGGCGGAGACGTTCCGGGGAATCGTGTTGCCCACAATCTGTGTACCCGCGATCGTGAATCCCGAATGCGGTCACCCCGGGCGGCGTTGACGATCACCGCCCTTAGGGCGCGAGCGCCTGGAACGGCAACGGGCTCACGGCGCTGGCGGCCGAGCACCTCGTCGGCCGAGAGTGTTCGGGTGTGACGGAACCAATTCTTGTGGTGTCTGCGTCGTCATCCGGCGGGCGTTGCGGGAACCCGACGAGTCGGCGGGAACACCGCAGCCCGTGCCCGGTCCCTACGAGCTCGGTGCTCGTCGACGGCAGTCGACCGCCCGCGCCGCTTCGTCATCTGCTCGCCTTCGAGTGTCTCGCTCTCCGCGCTGCCTGACGCGGCGCTGTCGGTGGTGGCAGCCGACCCGAGGAGGATGGGACCGTCTCGTCCGCCTCCACAGTCAGGATCATCTGCGTCGACGAGCGTGTCCTCGTCGTTGTCGAGGCCGTCCGAGCAGCTCCCCTGAGGAGCGTTGGGG
>JALYMX010000243.1 GCA_030773495.1 Actinomycetota bacterium
CGGTGAGGGCGCCATGGACTACTCGAAGGGCGTCGGCACCTTCTCCATGACCCTTCCCCCCATTGGTGGCGTCGAGCTGGGCCGCATCGACGCCGTCCTCATCGGGACCGTCATGTACCAGCGCTTCCCGCCCGAGCTGGCAAAGGAGCTCGGCGGGAAGCCGTGGATCAAGATCGACCTCGCCGAGATCGGCAAGCTCGTGGGCGTCGACATCGGCGCCCTCGCCCAGTCGCAGTCCTCCGATCCCACGCAGGCCATGGCGCTGTTGCGGGGGGCCTCGAGCGACGTCACCGTCGTCGGGACGGAGAACCTGCGAGGCGAGGACACCACGCACTACAAGGCGACGTTGGATCCGCGCAAAGCAGCGGCGGCTGCCCCCGAGCAGCAACGCAAGGCGCTCGAGCAGGTCGCCGAGATGTACCAGGGCATCACGATCCCCGCCGACGTGTGGATCGACGGGGCCAACCGCCTGCGCAAGATGAACTACGTCGTGGACCTCTCCAAGCTCAAGCTGCCGCCGGAAGCAGCGACGTCGCTTCCGGACGGGACGATGAACCTCACGATGGAGCTGTTCGAGTTCGGTGTCCCGGTGACCGCCGACCCGCCACCGGCCGACCAGGTCCTCGACCTCATCGAGCTGATCGAGCGAGCGGGCGCGCAGGGCTGAGACCTGGCCAGGGCACCACGGCCGGCGGTCAGCTCCTGCGGAACCGGTACAGGCGCAGGCTGTTCGACACCACCGAGACGCTGGAGAAGGCCATGGCCGCACCGGCGATGATCGGGTTCAGGGCGCCGACGACGGCCAGGGGCAGCGCGGCCACGTTGTAGCCGAAGGCCCACCCGAGGTTCTGAAGGATGGTGCGGAACGTGCGCCGGGCCAGCCGGATGGCAGTGGGCACGCCGTGGAGGTCGCCCGACAGCAGCGTGATGTCCGATGACTCGATGGCCACGTCGGTGCCGGTGCCGATGGCGATGCCGAGGTCGGCCTGCACGAGGGCGGGGGCGTCGTTGATGCCGTCGCCCACCATGGCCACCACCCGCCCCTCCTCCTGGAGGCGGCGGACCTCGCCCACCTTGTCGGCGGGCAGGACCTCGGACAGCACCTGCTCGATGCCCACCTTCTCGGCGATCGACGCCGCCGTGCGGCGGTTGTCGCCGGTGATCATCACCACGTCGATCCCCATCGACCGGAGCTCGGCGACGACGGCGGGCGCCTCGTCCTTCATCGTGTCGGCCACGGCCAGGACACCGCGGACGCAGCCCTCCCACCCGGCGAACATGGCCGTCTTGCCCTCGCCCTCCAGCCGCTCGGCCTCCTGCTCGAGGGCGGGCGCCAGCGTGAGGCCGGCCTCGTGCATGAGGCTGCGGCGCCCGACGTGCACCACGAGGCCCTCCACCGTGCCCCGCACACCGTGGCCTGCCACGGCGGCGAAGTCCTCGGCGGCCAGCCGCTTGGTGGCGCGCTGGCGGGCGGCGTCCACCACCGCCCGTCCCACCGGGTGCTCCGAGGCGTCCTCGACGGCGGCGGCGAGGGCGAGGAGCTGCTGCCCGTCCTCGCCGTCGCCGGGCACCACGTCGGTGAGGGCCATCTCGCCCTTGGTGAGGGTGCCCGTCTTGTCGAACACCACGGTGTCCACCCGCTTGGAGCGCTCGAGCACCTCCCCGCCCTTGATGAGGACGCCCATGGCCGCACCCCGCCCGGTGCCGACCATGATGGCGGTCGGCGTGGCCAGCCCGAGGGCGCAGGGGCAGGCGATGATCAGTACGGCCACGGCGGCCACCAGCCCGTCGCCGGGCTCGCCAGCCAGGAGCCACCACCCGGCGAAGGTGGCCAGGGCGAGGGCCAGCACGGCGGGGACGAAGACGCCGGCGATGCGGTCGGCCAGGCGTTGGACCGGAGCCTTGGTCCCCTGCGCCTCCTCCACCAGGCGCACGATCTGGGCCAGGGTGGTGTCGGCGCCGACGGCGGTGGCCCGCAGGGTGAGTGCGCCGTGGGCGTTGATGGTGGCGCCGGCCACCCTGTCCCCCGGCTTCTTGTCGACGGGCACCGACTCGCCCGTGAGCATCGACTCGTCCACCGCCGAGCGGCCGTCGACGACCTCGGCGTCCACGGGGATCTTCTCGCCGGGGCGGACCCGCAGCAGGTCGCCCACCTTCACCTTCTCGACGGGCACCATCTGCTCCTGGCCGCCCACCACCAGGCGGGCCTCCTTGGCCCCGAGCTCGAGGAGCGTGCGGATGGCGCTCGACGCCCGGCCCTTCGCTCGCGCCTCGAAGTACCGCCCGAGGAGCAGGAAGGCGATGATGAGCGCCGAGGTGTCGAAGTAGTGGTCGGAGTGGGGGGCGCCGAAGGCGACGTTCACCGCTGAGTAGGTGAAGGCGGCCAACGTCCCGATGGCGATGAGGGTGTCCATGTTCGCCTGGGCGCTGCGGGCCCGTACCGCCGCCTGGTGCAGGAACGGGTACCCCGCCCAGAACTGGACGGGCACGGTGAGGGCGAACGCCGACCACCGGGCCCACGAGTCGTGCATGAAGAGCATCGAGAGCACGAGTACGGCAAGCCCGAGCGGCCAGGCCACGAGCACCCGCCGCAGCCACATCCTCTCCAGCACGTCCTCGGCCTCGACCTCGGCGACGTCGCCCGACGGCTCGGCGGGGGACAGGCCGTAGCCCATCTTGGCGACGGCGGCCACCAGGTCGTCCACCGCGACCCGGCCGGGGTCGAACACCACCGTTGCCCGCCCCGTGGCGAAGTTGACGCCGGCCTGCTCGACCCCGTCCTGGCGGGCCAGGGCCTTCTCCACCCTCGCCGCGCACGATCCGCAGGTCATGCCCGACACCGACAGCTCGATCTCCGTGCCCGGCGCCGGCGCCCCGGCGCGCTCCTCGACCTGCTGGCTCATCGCTTCGTCTCCTTCACCACGTCGAGCTCGGGCCCCGGGCCCGTCGCCGTCCGGTCGTAGCGCAGGGCCTCCATCAGCTCGTCGACGATCTCGTCGGTGCGGCCGGCGACCATGGCCGCGGCCACGCAGGTCTCCAGGTGGTTGCGCAGCACGATGCGGCTGGCCCGCTCGAGTGACCCCTGCACGGCCGAGAGCTGCTTCATGACGTCGGGGCAGTAGGAGTCATCCTCGACCATCCGGAGGACGGCGTCGAGGTGCCCCCTCGCCGTCTTCAGGCGGTTGAGGATGGCCCGTTGGTGCTCGGTCTTCATGCCGCCCATCCTACCCACCAGGGGTGGGGCTAGCAACCACCGGGGCCGGGTCCCGTCGCCGCGCCCGGCGCGCCGCCGCCCGCTGGCCGCGCGTCGCGGGTCTCGGCGTTGCCAGCGGGCGGCGCTGGACCGTCGCTCAGTGCACCTGGATGCGCCGGGGGCGCTCGCTGGCCGGCTTGGGTACCCGGATGGCCAGCACACCCTCGTCCAGGTGCGCCTCCACGCCGGCGTCGTCGACGTCACCCGGCAAGGTGACCTCGTACTGGAACCGGCCGACGACGCGCTCGCGCCGGCGCAGGATCCCGACGCGCTCCTTCTCCTTGCGCTCACCACTCACGGTGAGGCGCCGGCCGGCGATCTGGATGTCGACGTCGTCCTTCTTCACCCCGGGAAGCTCGATCTCCACGACGTAGCCCTCGTCGGTCTCCTCGACGTCGGCCAGCGGGACGAACGCCTCGCCGAGCAGCCTCGGGAGCTCTCGCCAGGAGTCGAGGTAGCTGGCGACGTTGCGGCTCAGCCGGTCGAGGTCGGAGAAGGGATCCCACCGGGTCGTCTCCGGGGTGCCGTCGCCACGTCGCACGGGAAGCGCCATGCTCATACCTCCTCCTCGAAAACGTGCTGCAGAACGGAGATGGACGGCGACCGGCGGCGGGGCCGGCAGCGCGCCGGCCCCGCCGGAGAGATCACGCCGCGGCCGACTCGGCGTCGATGGCCTCGGGCCTGCTGCCGCCCGAGGAGATCTCGACCTTGCGCGGCTTGGCCTGCTCGGCCACGGGGATGGTCACCGTGAGCACGCCGTTGTCGTAGCTGGCCTCGATGCGGTCGGCATCGATGCTCTCGCCGAGGAACAGCTGGCGGCTGAACCGCCCCTGCGGCCGCTCGGACACCACGACGTCCGTGCCGTCCTCGCGCGCCCAGGAGCGCTCGGCGGAGACGGTGAGCACGTTCTTCTCCACGGTCAGGTCGATGCTCGACGCGTCGACGCCGGGGAGGTCGAAGTGCACGAAGAACTGGTCACCCCGGCGGTACGCGTCCATCGCCGTGAGGGCCTGGCGCGCCCCGAGCCCCTGGGTGAGGCGGTCCAGCTCACGGAACGGGTCGAACCGCATCAGCATGAAAAGCACCTCCTGTCATCTCGTACTGCCTGTCAGCTCGTACTGCAATCCCTCCGCCCACCGGGAATGTCCGGCCGGGCACCACAAGTTGACAACAACGCACGCAGGGTTATTCCCAAGCAAGCGAACAAGTTTGCTCTCGGTCCACGCGCCGACCGGGAGGAGGTGAGCAGCGGTGCCACTGCAGGCGGAGTGGCTGGAGAAGGACTACTACAAGGTGCTCGGCGTCGCCGAGACGGCGAGCGACAAGGAGATCCAGCGCGCCTACCGGCGGCTGGCCCGCCAGTACCACCCCGACGCCAACCCCGACAACCCGCAGGCCGAGGAGCGCTTCAAGGAGATCTCCGCGGCCTACGACGTGCTCGGGGACGCCGGCAAGCGCAAGGAGTACGACGAGGTGCGCCGCCTCGGCCCGCTCGGCGCCGGCTTCCCGCCCGGCGGCAACGCCCAGGGCTTCACCTACCGCACCGGCAACGGTGGTGGGTTCGACCTGGGCGACCTCGGGGGGGCCGGCGACCTGGGCGACGTGTTCGGCGACCTGTTCGGCGGCCGGCGCCGGGGCCGGGCCAGGCCGACCGGCGCGCAGCGGGACGGCGACCTCGAGGCCGAGCTGCACCTGGGCTTCGAGGAGGCGGTCTTCGGTACCACCACCGAGGTCCACGTCACGAGTGACGTGGCGTGCGACACCTGCGGTGGCAGCGGGGCCCGTCCCGGCACCCTCCCGGCCACGTGCACGACGTGTGGCGGCGAGGGGGTGGTGGCGGAGAGCCAGGGCTTCTTCTCCCTGGCCAGGGCGTGCCCGACCTGTGGCGGGAGGGGCCAGGTGGTCACCGAGCCGTGCGGGGGCTGCGCCGGGCGCGGCACCCAGCGCAACGGCCGGAAGGTGCGCGTCCGGGTCCCGGCCGGGGTCGAGGACGGGCAGCTCATCCACCTCCCCGGCCGCGGCCAGCCGGGTCGCCACGGCGGCCCCGCCGGCGACCTGTTCGTGGCCGTCCGGGTGGCGCCCCACCCGCTGTTCACCCGTGCCGGGCGGAACCTGGCGGTCACCGTCCCGGTCACCTACCCCGAGGCCGTCCTGGGCGCCGAGGTGAAGGTGCCCAGGCTCGACCGTGCGCCGGTCACCGTCCGGATCCCGCCGGGGACGCCGTCGGGACGCACGCTGCGGGTCCGGGGCCACGGCGTCCTCGGCCCACGCGGCCGGGGCGACCTGCTGGTGACGGTCGAGGTGGCGGTGCCGACGACGGTCGGCGCCAGGGAGCGCGCGGCGGTGGAGGCGCTGGCGCAGGCGATGGACGCCACCCCGCGTGCGCATCTCGGAGTGTGAGCCATGGAACGGGCCCCGACGCCGCCCCTCTACGTCATCTCCCCGTCGCCGCCGAGCGGGCCGGGGCGCGCCAGGTGGCGTGATGGCGCACCACGACTGGAGTACATAGCGGGCCGAAAAGGCCCGCCATGTACTCCAGATCAGCGATGGCGTCAGGCGCGCAGCTCCCTGAGGAACCCTTCGAGCGCCTCGTTGAACGCCTCGGGGTTCTCGACGTTCGACAGGTGGCCGGCGTCGGGCACGACGACGAGGCGGGCGGCGGGGACGGCGGCGGCCATCTGCTCGGCCACCTCGGGCGGGCTCGGCTGGTCCTGCTCGCCGACGACCACCAGCGTGGGCACGTCGATGGTGGCGAGGTCCGGCGTGGAGTCGGGCCGGTTCTTCATCGCCTCCAGGGCGCCGATGACTCCCTCGGCCCGATTGCCGGCGAGCAGCTCGTTGGCCTGGCGCAGCGCCTCGGTCCGCCGGGTGGACGTGGGTCCCACCAGCGGCTCGAGGAGGCTCGCCGCCACGTCCGTCGTCGCGCCCGCCTCCTCGAGCAGTCTCTGCTGGTGCTCCCGCTTGGCCCGCACCTCCGCAGTGTCCGCCCCCGCGCGGGTGTCGGCGAGGATCAACCCGCCCAGCGCGCTGCGGTGGCGACGCACGAAGGCGAAGGCCACGTACCCGCCCATGGACAGCCCACCGAGCACGATGCTGCCGAGCTCGAGTCGCTCGGCCAGCGTCGCCACGTCGTCGGCCCACGAGTCCACGGAGTACGCCTCCCGCTGCGCGGGGACGTCGGACCCGCCGAAGCCGCGCAGGTCCATGGCGACGACCCGATGGTGCGGGGCGAGGGCGGCGATCTGTGGCTCCCAGATGCCGGCGCTGAGGGGAAAGGCGTGCAGGAGGACCACGCACGGCGCCCCGCCGCCCTCGTCGAGGTAGTGCAGCCGCCCGTTGGGGCCGTCGAGGCTCGGCATCCGGGCACACCTAGCACGCGCGTTGCCGGCGTCGCGTGCGGGGAGGTCGCCGCGCCCGGACCAAGGGCGGCAACCGGCTGCTCACACGGCGTCAGGCGTCGCACGCAGCGAGCGCTCGCTGTAGTAGGTGGCGCAGGGTTGCCCGTTGGTCGTCGTCGAGCGCGCTCAGCAGCTCTGCTTCGCAGCGGTCGGCGGCGGAGCGGCACGCGCTGTGGACCCGGCGGCCTTTCGTCGTGAGGGAGAGCAGGTAGCGGCGACGATCGGCGGGGTCGCGACGCCGAGTGAGCAGTCCCTGGTCCTCGAGCTCGTCGACGACCGCCACCATCGTGCTGGGGTCGATGGCCAAGCAGCCGCCCACGGCGTGCTGCGTCGCAAGCTCACCCTGGTCGACCAGGGTGGTAAGCACGGCGTAGTGGCGAGGGCCCAAGGCCATCGGCTCCAAGGCTTCCCTGAACGCGGCGGTGCTGATGCTGCCTAGGCGGGCCAGGAGGTACGCGGTGTTCTCGGTGATCGCCTTCGGCACGTACCGGGGAGCGTGAGCAGAGGCGGTCGGCATGCGCGAATCATACGTGGTACGAATGGTTCGTGCTGCAAAGCGAATGCCCGGCGAGAACTCAACGGGTTCGGGTGGTGGTCTCGGCGACCGGAACGATGGCGGTGTCGCTGTCGCTGCTGTTCGTCTTGGCGACGGTGGGGCCGCTCCTGGTCGACGAGCTCGGTCTGCAGCGGGCCGAGCTGGGCGCGGTTGTGGCGGCCGCGTACGCGGTCGCGGCTGCGGCTTGGTGGCCTGCCGCGGGAGTGGTCGACTGGCTCGGCGGGCGGCGTGCGATGGCAGTCACGGCGGCGTTGGCGGCGGCTGCCTTGGCGGTGATGGCCAGCGCTGACGGGACCCGTACCCTCTTGGTCGCCGGCGCCATCGCCGGCGTGGGTCAGGCGCTCGCCAACCCGGCGACGAACCTCGTGATGGTCCACGCCGAGGGTCGCGGGCGAGCAACCGCGGTCGGGACGAAGCAGGCCGGCGTACCCCTTGGGGCGCTGGTGGCCGGAGCGGCTTTGCCGAGCGCTGCTGCCGAGTGGGGGTGGAGGGCTGCAGTGGCATCCGCGTCTCTCGTCGCCGTGGCCGTCGTCGTCCTCGTCCTGACGACCCTCTCGCCAACCGCGAGAGCGGGAGCACGTCCCCGGGCGAGCGTGCCCGTCTCCCGCGACGCCAGGCTGCTTCTCCTTTGCGGCTTCCAGCTGCTGGTGGGTGCCGGTGTGGCAGCCGTCACTACCTACCTGCCGCTGTTTGCCACCGAGGCGTTGGCGGTCACGCCCCGCGTCGCCGGGACGCTGACCCTGCTGGTCGGGGTGACCGGGATCGTGGCGCGAGTGGTGGTCACGCGGTTGTCCGCTGGAAGTGGACGCCCCGCCGCAGCGCTGGGACGCCTGAGCGCGGCTGCGGTGGCGGGGGCGCTGCCGCTGGCTCTGGCGCCGCTCGCAGGAGCTTGGTTGGCGTGGGTGGGAGCCCTGCTCGTGGGTGGGACGGCGGTGGCGGCGAACGCCGTGGCGATGCTGGTGGTGATCGAGGGGTACCCACCTTCGGCGATGGCTCGCGCCAGCGGGATGGTGTCCGCCGGGTTCTTCACGGGCTTCGCCGTCGGCCCGCCGTTGTTCGGGCTCTTGGTCGACGCGACCGGCAGTTACCCGACGGGATGGGTGTCCGTGGCCGCTGTGCTCGCCACGGCCACCCTCGTGAGCAGCGTTCTGGGGCGGCTACCGACATCGCCCTTGGCGGGAGTAGTAGACGCACACCCGGCACCAGTAGCCGCCAGGGGGTAGGCGCAGAGGAGGAACCATGGAACCCAGCGACTGAGCACGCGACGCAGCCGTGAGCCCCTTCGGGGAGCGACGCCGTTGGCCGCGAGCCGGGCTACCCGCCGGCCACCACGTCGGTCTCCGACTCGTGCCAGGCGGGGTGGTCGCCGGAGGTCTCGACGTTGAAGCCGTACTCGTAGACGAGGGCGCCGCCGTAGATGGCGCCGTAGGCGACCAGCGTCCCGACGAGCACCGACAGCACGAGTGGCACCGGGCCGGTGGC
>JALYMX010000244.1 GCA_030773495.1 Actinomycetota bacterium
GCCCTCGCCCTCGCCGCCACCGTGGCGGCCGCCACCGTCTCCGCCACCGCGGTGCCGTCGGCCCTGGCGGCGTTCCATCAGTCGGCCACGGCGACGGCCACCTTGTCCACCGACACCCTCGCCCCGCCCACCGACCTCACCGCCGGCGTCTGCCTGCTGGGCTCGGTGACCCTGAGCTGGACGGCCACCCCGAGCACCTGGGCCGACGGGTACGAGGTGCGGTGGGGAACCACGTCGGGCGGCCCGTATCCCAACTCGGCGACCGCATTGACCACCAGCCACGCCGTCACCGGGCTGAGCCTGCTCACCACCTACCACTTCGTGGTGCGGGCCTCCGACGGCAACTGGCGCAGCTCGTACACCAACCAGGTGAGCGTCTTGTGCTGACCGGGTACCGCTGCCACGGAGGGATGGGAGTAGCACCGGTGCTACACTGCGGTGGTGGCCACGGAGATCACGCAGCGGGAGTTGCGCAACGACAGCGGTGAGGTCATGCGACGGCTTGACCAGGGTGAATCCTTCCTGGTGACCCGCAACGGCGTCCCCGTCGGTGAACTGACACCCGTGCGCCGGCGGTGCTTCGTTCCTGCCGAGCGCGCCCTGCAGGCCTTCGCCGGCGCACCCCGGGTCGACTACGCCCGCTTGCGTGATGACCACGACCGCCTCGTCGACCCCGATGCCGCTCCCCGTGCCTGAACCGCACGCGCGTGGTGTCATCGACACCTCGGTGGTCGTCGACCTCGAGCACCTCGAGCGTTCGCGGCTCCCGCTCGAGGTCGCCATCACCGCGGTGACACTCGCTGGGCTGGCGGCGGGTCCCCACGCCACCGACGACCCCGCCGAACGCGCTCGGCGCCAGGACAGGCTGCAGCGGGCGGAGGCGACGTTCGACCCTCTTCCCTTCGACGTCACCGCAGCTCGCGCCTATGGCCGGATCTACTCGACCGTCGTCTCCTCCGGGCGCACGGCGAGGGGCGCACGGGCAATCGATCTCCTCATCGCCGCCACGGCCAGCAGCATGGGGCTGCCGCTCTACACGCGCAACCCGGGGGACTTCGCCGGCCTCGACGACCACGTCGAGGTGGTCAGCGTCTGACCGGCACTCGCGGGTCTGGCGAGCCTCCCCGCGCACGTGCTCCGGCAAACCGACGGCTGGCACCATGGTCTCCGTGGGCAACGTCGTGACCTGCCGGTGACCACGTCTACGGGCCAGCGTCGTCGTACTCGCCGGCCACCGGCCTCGAGCTGGCCACCGCCGGCGGGCGGGAGGACCACCCGTACTTCTTTCGCGGCTTCGTGGAGCGCGCCGGGCAGGCGGCGCGGGCGCTTCTCGCCGTGGCCGAGGTGGCGAGGAGCCGCTACTTCGACGCGGGCGCCACGCAGCGGATGCGAGACCCGGTGGTGACCAGCAACAGATCGGTGCTCCGCACCGAGGCCTTCGCCGCCGGCAACGGCGTCTACGCCCGCTTCGACGTGGACGCCGGCGGGTTCGACGTGGGCGGCGCCACCGGGGCGACCGACGTGCTCCGCCCCAGCGCCTCGGTCGTCGGGCTCCACTCGGCCCGGCTGACGCTGACGGTGAGCCCGGACGCGCGGGCCCTGAACTTCGTCGCCCTTGATCAGCTCGTCGCCCGGGCCGAGCGGTGGGCGCGAGCCGATTCCTCCGGTTCGGCCCGCCTCGGCTAGGTAGACGCCCTGTGGGACTCCGAGTGCACCTGGTCGACGGGACCTACGAGCTGTTCCGCCACCACTACGGGCTGCCCGCCGCCGTGCGGGCGAAGGGCTCGCGCACGGCGGCCACTCGCGGGGTGCTCGGGTCGGTGCTGTCCCTGCTCGAGGAGGGGGCCACCCACCTGGCCGTCGCCACCGACCACGTCATCGAGTCGTTCCGCAACGAGCTGTGGCCCGGCTACAAGGACGGGTCGGGGATCGACGAGGACCTGCGGGCCCAGTTCCCGGTGCTCGAGGAGGCGCTCGAGGCGATGGGCGTGGTCGTGTGGGCCATGGTGGAGCTGGAGGCCGACGACGCGCTGGCGTCGGGCGCTGCCGTCCTGGCCGAGGCGGACGACGTCGAGCAGGTGGTGATCTGCACGCCCGACAAGGACCTGGCCCAGTGCGTGGCCGGCGACCGGGTCGTCCAGCTCGACCGCCGCCGCAACGTGGTCCTCGACGAGGCCGGCGTCGTCGCCAAGTACGGCGTGGGCCCGCCGTCCATCCCCGACTGGCTGGCCCTCGTGGGCGACTCGGCCGACGGCTACCCGGGACTGCCGGGGTGGGGCGCCAAGGCGGCGGCCGCCGTGCTGCGCCGCTACGGCCACCTGGAGGCCATCCCCCGCCTGGGCGAGCGCTGGGACGTGGACGTGCGTGGCTGCCGCTCCCTGGCCAACACGCTGGCCGCCCACCGCGACGAGGCCTTGCTGTTCCGCACCCTGGCCACCCTGCGGGTCGACCGGTCCCTCGTCACCACCGCCGAGGAGCTGCGCTGGAGCGGCCCCCGCCCCGGCTTCGCCGCCACCTCCGACGAGCTGCGGGCCCCCGGGCTCCCGGCGCGGGCCGAGCAGGCGGCCACCCGGGCCGAGCCGGCGACCGACTGATCAGCCGCCGAACACCACCGGCAGCGGCAGCTCGAGCGCGGCGGCCAGCCGGCGGCGGTACTCGGCCCGGCTGATCTCCACCACGCCGAGACTGGCCAGGTGGGGCGTCTGCCACTGGACGTCGAGCAGCGCGCTGCCCCCCTCCCGCAGGAGGCGGACCAGGGCCACCAGGGCGACCTTGGAGGCGTCGGCGGCCCGGTGGAACATGGACTCGCCGGCGAACAGCCCCCCGATGGACACGCCGTACAGGCCGCCGGCCAGCGTCTCCTCCTCGGACCACGCTTCCACGCTGTGGGCCCATCCCATGCGGTGCAGGACCACGTAGGCGTCTCGGATCTGGGGGGTGATCCACCCCAGCTGGCGCCGGCCGTCGGCGCAGGCGTCGATCACCTGCTCGAAGGCGGTGTCCACGCGGATCTCGAACCGGCGGCACGACCGCCGCAGCGACCGGCTCACGTGCAGGCCGTCCAGGGGCAGCACGCCCCGCCGCTCGGGTGACCACCATCCGAGCTCGGTCCCGGAGTCCTCGTCGCCGACGGGCATGGGGAACAGCCCACTCCGGTAGGCGCCCAGCAGCGTGCCGGGGGCAAGGTCGGCGCCGACGGCGACCAGGTCGTCTCCGGGTCGGGGCGGCGGGAAGGCCCACGGGTGGGGCGGCGGCTCCTGCGGCACGCGTGCAGTGTCGTCCACCGGGGCGAGGAGCGGACACCCTCGCCCGCCACCGGTAGCCTGCGCCCCGGTGGAGAGGCGACTCGAGGAGCTGGCCCGGCGCAAGCAGGAGGCGCGCCACGCCGGCTCGCAGCGGGCGGTCGAGCGCCAGCACGCCAGGGGCAAGATGACGGCACGCGAGCGGGTGGACTACCTGCTCGACGACGGGTCGTTCCAAGAGCTCGACATGCTGGCCCGCCACCGGGCCACCGGGATGGGCCTCGACGACAACCGGCCCTACACCGACGGCGTGGTCACCGGGTTCGGCACGGTCGATGGCCGGCGGGTGTGCGTGTTCAGCCAGGACTTCACCGTCTTCGGCGGCTCCCTCGGCGAGGTGTTCGCCGAGAAGGTGCACAAGGTGATGGATCTCGCCAGCGCCGTCGGCGTGCCGGTGATCGGCCTGAACGACGGCGCCGGTGCCCGCATCCAGGAGGGCGTCGTCGCCCTGGACATGTACGGGAAGATCTTCGCCCGCAACGTGGCGCTGTCCGGAGTGGTGCCCCAGATCAGCGCCGTGCTCGGGCCGTGCGCGGGGGGCGCCGTCTACAGCCCGGCCATGACGGACTTCATCTTCATGGTGCGCGGCCTGTCCCACATGGCCATCACCGGCCCCGACGTCGTGCGGGCGGTCACCGGCGAGGACGTCACCATGGAGGAGCTGGGTGGGGCCATGACCCACGCCGCCAAGTCGGGCGTGTGCACGTTCGTGGCCGACGACGAGAAGTCGTGCCTCGACCGCATCCGCCGCCTGCTCTCGTTCCTGCCGTCCAACAACACCGAGCCACCGCCCGCCGTCGAGCCGGCCGACCTCCCCGAGCGCGCCACTCCGGAGCTGATCGGCCTGGTGCCCGTGGCCACCACCCTGCCCTACGACATGCACCGGGTGGTGACCGCCGTCGTCGACGACGGGGAGCTGTTCGAGTACTTCGCCCACTGGGCCCGCAACATGGTGTGCGGGTTCGCCCGGTTGAACGGCCACGTGGTGGGCGTGGTCGCCAACCAACCCCAGGTGCTGGCCGGCGCGCTCGACATCGAGTCGTGCGAGAAGGCGGCGCGCTTCGTGCGCACCTGCGACGCCTTCAACATCCCGCTCGTGAGCTTCGTCGACGTCCCCGGGTTCCTCCCGGGCACCGACCAGGAGCACGGCGGCATCATCCGCCACGGCGCCAAGCTGCTCTACGCGTTCTCCGAGGCCACCGTGCCACGCGTGCAGGTGGTGACCCGCAAGGCCTTCGGCGGCGCCTACGTGGTGATGAACTCCAAGGGCCTGGGCTGCGACCTGGCCTACGCCTGGCCGTCGGCCGAGTTCGCGGTGATGGGCCCCGAGGGTGCCGTGGAGATCCTCCACCGGCGCGAGCTGGCCGCCGCGCCCGACCGCGGCGCCCGGCGGGCCGAGCTGGTGCGCGAGTACACCGAGCGCCACGTGAACCCGTACGTGGCCGCCGAGCGGGGCTACATCGACGACGTCATCTCGCCGGCCGACACGCGCGCCGTGCTCGTGCGCAGCCTCGAGATGCTGCGCACCAAGCGGGACGAGCCGGCGCCCCGCAAGCATGGCAACGTCCCGCTCTGAGCCGTCACCCGAGGAGCTGGCCGCCATCGTGGCCGCCGTCGCCGCGTTGTGGGCGCAGCGACCGATGGCGCCTGCCGAGCCGGTGCCCCGGGCGCGCCCGCCGGCGTGGCGCTTCTCCGGGCGCTGGTGGGCGCCCGGCACGGCGGCCAGTCGTCGGCGGTGAGTCCCTCAGGTGAGCAGCAGGATCAGGAGGATGATCAGCAGGACGCCGCCCAGCCCGATGCCCGGGCGGCGGTAGACGCCTCCGCCGTAGCCGAACCCGCCCGCCAGGATCACCACGATCAGCACGATCAAGAGCAGGGTCAGCAGGTCCACGCCGGCTCTGTTCCCGACCCCGCGCGGGGAGAAACGAGCGGCCGTCGTCGGGGTCCGAGCGTCAGCTTGGCGGGACGGGCGAGGCCAGCACCGCCTCGAGCGCCTCGCCGAACACCGGCGCCAGCCACGAGGCGTACGTCGTGGTGACGTGGTTGTCGTCGCGGTACACGAGCAGGTTCCCCACGATCACCGCGCACGTGGTCGTCGTGCAGATCCACGGGTGCACGTCCACGTAGCCGGCGCCGGCGTCCTCGGCGGCTCGGCGCTCGCCGGCCGCGCCGCCCGCGTCGACGGTGGCCTCCAGCGGTCGCACGCAGGCGCGGACGTCGCCGGTGTGGTCGGCGATGCACTCGGGCACGTTGAACTCGAAGCGGGGCATGGGACCCAGGACGGCGACCCGGGCGCCGGTAGCTCGCACCTCGGCGACCATGCGCCGCAGCCCGTCGAGCCACTCCGGGCCGTACATCCGGAACCGGTAGTCGGCGCTGTAGTGGCGGGCCGAGCCGAACACCACGAGGGCGGGGCGCTCGGCCCGCAGTCGCTCCAGCACGGCGCTCCGCCAGGCGTCGCACTCGCGGAACGGCCGACGCAGGACGGGGCTCCACACGGGGAGGGCGACCGGGGGGCACACCGCCTTGGTGAGCGTCACGAGCTTCCACCCGCGCTGGCGGGCCACGGCGTCGAGCGCCGGGAACCACTGGGCGGCGTGGGAGTCGCCGAAGAGGACGACGGTCGTGGCGCCGGCCGGGTCGCCGCTCGTGCAGGACCGCACGCCGGCGTCCTTGTAGGCGTTGTTGCACCCGTTGCGGAACGGGAGCGCCCGGTCGGCGGCGGCGCGCACCAGCGGGGGGTCGAGGTTGGAGGGGACGGCGGCGGTGTCGACGCCGCTGGCGACGGCCGCGACGACGGCGCGCACGGCGGGCGACAC
>JALYMX010000245.1 GCA_030773495.1 Actinomycetota bacterium
GTCTTCTGGCTATGGCTGCGCATCGAAGCGTCGTGGGCGGCCGGGGCCCAGGGGCCACCATGCCGAGCGGCTGGCGCGGGAAGCAACCTTCCTGCTCGTGTTCGGCAGCCGGCCCGCCATTCGCGCCGCCCTCCTCGACCAGCTCGGCGGCCCCCGAGGCGGGTAGGCCAGGGGCGGGCCGGCCAGCCCCTCGACCTGGTGAGCGTGATGGTGGGCCTGCCCGTCGGGGTCTTCTGGCTATGGCTGCGCATCGAAGCGTCGTGGGCGGCCGGGGCGACCGCTTCATACCCGGGACGCCGGCGTCGCTGCGGGCCGCGCCCACCCTCGCTGGCTGTCGGTCCCGCCGGCCTGTACTTCCTCTGGGTGGTGCGGGGCGTGTACCGCGACTCGCTTCGCGACTGGAACCACGCCACCGCTCCCCGACGTCGCGCTCGTCGTCCGGGCCTGAGCCTGCCGGCCTCCGCGCTCAAGCCGCTGGCCGCCGCTGCCGAGAAGGGAGGAAAGGGACGGGGCTATCCGCCGGAGCGGAGCGTCCGGTAGAGTGGCGGAGTTCTGTCGGCTTCGCTAGTTGTGAGGACTTCTGCTCCTCCAGGGCCACCAGTGGACTCCAGCAGGGGGGTTCGATGACCGCACCACGACCGAGCAATGAAGCGGAGCGGCTCGCCGAGCTACGCCGCTACGAGGTGCTCGACACCTCGCCGGAGCCGGCCTTCGACCGGATCACCAAGCTCGCGGCGACGCTGTTCGGCGCGCCGTGGGCCTTCGTCTCGCTCGTCGACGAGCACCGCCAGTGGTTCAAGTCGGCGTGCGGGCTCGATGTGGGCGCCACCGAGCGGCGGGTGGCGTTCTGCGCCCACACCATCCTCTCGAACGAGGTGCTGGCCGTTCCCGACGCCCACCTCGACCCTCGCTTCGCCCACAACCCCTTGGTCACCGGGCCACCCCACCTCCGCTTCTACGCCGGTGCGCCGCTCCTCTCGCCCGCCGGCCATCGGGTCGGGAGCCTGTGCGTGGCGGGGCCGGAGCCTCGGGACCACCCTCCCGTCGAGCAATTGGGGCTGCTGGCCGACCTGGCCGCCCTCGTGGTGGACGAGCTGGAGCTGCGCGTCCGAGTCAAGCAACAGCAGGACCTCGAGGTGCAGAGCAGGAGGCTGGCCTCCATCGTCGAGTGGTCCAACGACGCCATCCTCGCCAAGTCGCTGGACGGGACCATCCAGTCCTGGAACCCGGCGGCGGAGCGGCTCTACGGCTATCGGGCCGAGGAGGTGCTGGGCCGCAACGTCTCGCTCCTGGTGCCCCCCGACCACCAGGACGAGGTCCCGGACATCCTTGCCCGCATCTCGCGAGGCGAGGCCATCCCCAACTTCGACGCCGTGCGGGTGGCCAAGGACGGCCGGCGCATCGACGTGTCGCTCTCCATCTCCCCCCTTTGCGACGCGACGGGCGCGGTGGCCGGGGCGTCGACCATCGCTCGTGACGTCGGAGCGCAGAAGCTGCTCCAGACCGAGCTCCAGCAGGCCCACGACGAGGCGCTGAGGACGACCCGGGCCAAGTCGGCGTTCCTGGCGACCATGAGCCACGAGATCCGCACGCCCATGAACGGCGTGATCGGGATGGCCGGCCTGCTGCTCGGCACCGACCTCACGGCCGAGCAGCGGGAGTGCGCCGAGACGGTCCGCAGCTCCGCCGAGGCGCTCCTCACCATCATCAACGACATCCTCGACTTCTCGAAGATCGAGGCCGGCAAGCTCGAGCTGGAGCTGCTCGACTTCGACGTGCGCACGGTGGTGGAGGAGGTGTTGGAGCTGCTGGCCGAGCGCGCTCACGGCAAGGGCCTCGAGCTGGCCAGCCTCGTGCACCCCCTCGTGCCGGTCGCGCTGCGCGGCGATCCCGGTCGGCTGCGACAGATCCTCATCAACCTGGTCGGCAACGCCGTCAAGTTCACCGAGGCCGGCGAGGTCGTCGTCGAGGTGGCGGTGGCCGGCGACGACGAGGACGGCGTGGTGCTGCGGGTCGAGGTGCGCGACACCGGCATGGGCATCGCCGCCGGGGCCCAGTCTCGCCTGTTCGACAGCTTCTCGCAGGCCGACGACTCGACCACCCGGCGGTACGGGGGCACCGGGCTGGGACTGGCCATCTGCAAGCAGCTGGTGGAGCTGATGGGAGGCCACATCGGCGTCGACAGCGAGCCGGGGCGCGGATCGCGGTTCTCGTTCACGGTTCGCCTGGAGCGGGGGACGCCTGCGGCGGCGCTCGACGCGGTCGAGCACTCCCGTCTCGCCGGGCTGCGCGTCCTCGCCGTCGACGACAACGCGGTGAACCGCCTGGTCCTGCAGCAGATGCTGCGCATGTGGCGGATGCACTGCGAGTGCGCGGAGAGCGGCGATGCGGCGATCGCGCTGCTCGAGGAGGCGGCAGCGGCGGGCAACCCGTTCGACGTGGCCCTGCTCGACCACGGCATGCCCGCCGGCGACGGGATGACGCTGGGCCGGGTCATCAAGGCGCGGCCCCACCTGAGCGAGGTGCGCCTGGTGCTCCTCACGTCGTACGTCAAGCGGGTCGATCCGACGGAGATCCGCGGCGCTGGGATCGACGGCTACCTCGTGAAGCCCGTGCGGCGGTCGCCCCTCTACGACTGCCTGGCCACCGTGGTCGGGTTGGAGGCGGCGCGGGAGCCGGCCCGGCTCGTCACCCACCACAGCGTCGTCGAGGGTCGGCGCGGCAACCGGCCGCGGGTGTTGGTGGTCGACGACAACGCGGTCAACCAGAAGGTGGCGGTGCGCATGCTCGAGCGCCTCGGCTACCCCGCCGACGTCGCCGGGAACGGCCAGGAGGCGGTGGCGGCGCTCCAGGCGGTGCCCTACGCCGGCGTCCTGATGGACTGTCAGATGCCCGAGATGGACGGGTTCGACGCGACGCGCGCCATCCGGCGCCTCCCCGGCGCCGAGCGCGACGTCCCGGTGATCGCCATGACCGCCGGCGTGCTCAAGGCCGACCAGGAACGGTGCCGGGAGGCGACCATGGACGACTTCGTGGCCAAGCCGATGACCCTCAACGCGCTCGCCGCTGTTCTCGAGCGCTGGTTGGGCGACGGCCGCGCCCCGGCCACCGCGCCCCGTGAATGGGAGGCCCGGCCGGCGGACGGGTCGGCGACAAGAGACGGGCCTGCCCTCGACGACGGCGCGCTGGGCGCGCTCGAGAGCGTCGGGCGCGACGAGGTGGCGAACCTCGCGCAGGTCTTCCTGACCGACGCCGCCCAGTCCCTGCACATGCTCGCCGCGGCGCTCGACGCCAACGACTGCGTACAGGCGAGCGCGGCCGCCCACCGCCTCAAGGCCAGCAGCGCCACGCTCGGCGCCCGCCGCCTGGCGGCGCTCAGCGGCGAGCTGGAGGATCTGGCCGCGCACCGCGACGTGGCGGCCAGCTCCGGAGTCGTCCGCTGTGCCGAGCAGGAGCTCGAGACGGTGCGGACGGCGCTGGAGGCCCGCTTCCCGCCGGAGCCCGTGCGCCGGGTGTAGCGGAGGGGGTCACGCGTAGGCGTCGAGGTGCGCGAGCAGAAGACGGTTGAGCCCGTCCGGCGCGTGCTCGGGAATCCAGTGGCTCACCCCGGCCAGCACCTCGAAGCGGTACGGTCCCTCGACGTGGGCGGCGGTGTCCTCTGCGGCCCGCCGGCCCAGGGCCACGTCACCGTCGCTCCACACGTAGAGCGTGGGCGTGGAGACCGGGCCGGCACGCGCCACGTCGTCGGGGGACACGGCGCGGTACCAGTTGAGCGCCGCGGTGAGGGCGCCGGGCTCGCGCAGGAACGCGGCGTCGGCGACGGCCCGGTCGGGGTCGGGGTGGCCGCTGACCGCGAACACGGTGCGCAGGCCACGACCGTCGCCGGCCAGCAGGGCGGCCTCGGCCACCCCCTCCTGGCGGAACAGCTCGATGTACGACGACCGCGCCGCCTGCCCGAGGTCGCCCCCGCCGAGGGCAGCGGCGAAGGCGGCGGGGTGCGGCATGGACACCGCGGTGAGGGTGCGCAGGCGCTGGGGGTAGGCGGCGGCGAACAGCCAGGCGACCGCGCCGCCCCAGTCGTGGCCCACCAGGTCGAACTGGTGGCCGCCGAGCTCGTCGGCCACGGCGAGCACGTCGGCGACCAGGTGGGCGACCCCGTAGTGCTCCACCCCGTCGGGGCGGGCGCCCGGCGAGTAGCCCCGCTGGTCGGGCGCCACCGCCCGGTACCCGGCCCCGGCCAGGGCCTCGAGCTGGGAGCGCCACTCGGCCGAGCTCTGGGGAAAGCCATGCAGCAGGAGCACGAGGCGGCCGTCGTCGGGCCCGGCGACCCGGGCGGTGAAGGTGAAGGGGCCGGCCCCGACCTCGACGACCTCCACGGTCACCAGACGAGCAGGCTGCGCCAGTCGGGGAGGAGCGTGCGCAGCTGGGCGGGCGTGGACCGCAACGTCGACTCCGCCACGCGGTCGACGATGGCCCGTTGGTTCCAGTAGTCGTGGGCGGCGCCCTGGAACAGCGGCAGCCGGAACTGCACGAGGTCGGCCGGCGCGTCGCCCAGGAAGCCCCACAGCGTGAAGGCCAGCTCCATGTCGTACACCACCGGCGCCCGTCCGAAGATCGACGCCCGCTTCAGCCCCACGCCGAGGCAGCCGGCGACGGCGTCCTCGACGTGCTCGCCGGGGAGCAGCTGGAGGCGGTCGGCGAAGCCCTGGGCCAGGGTGAGGCCGTAGCCCTGGTCGGGCCCCGGCGACCCGAAGCGCCGGCCGGCCGGGTTGCCGGACGGGGGGATCTCGGCGGGGCGGTCCGGTCGCCAGGAATCGGGGACGGGCAGGCGCTCGGCCGGGCGCACCCGGGAGGCGACGTCGAGCGGCACGTACTCCGGATGGGCCACGTCTACCCCTCGTCGTCGGTGCTGTGCAGCAGACCGTAGACGACGCTGTCCGCCAACGCCTGCCACGACGCCTCGATGATGTTCTCCGACACCCCGATGGTGGACCAGGTGCGCTCGCCGTCGGTGGAGTCGACCAGCACCCGGGTCACGGCGCCCGTGCCCTTCGAGGTGTCGAGGACCCGGACCTTGTAGTCGGTGAGGTGGACGCCGGCCAGCGCCGGGTACTTGCCGCCGAGGGCCTGGCGCAGGGCGGCGTCGAGGGCGTTGACCGGGCCGTTCCCCTCGCCGGTGGCCACGATGCGCTCGTCGCCCACGTGGACCTTGATGGTGGCCTCGGTGACGAACCGGCCGTCCTCGCGCTGCTCGGTGATGACGCGGAACGACTCGAGCCGGAAGAACGGCTGCTCCCATCCGGCGGCGGCGCGCATGAGCAGCTCGAGCGACCCGTCGGCCACCTCGAAGTGGTAGCCCCGGTACTCGAGCTCCTTGAGCTGGTCGAGCACGCCGGCCAGCGCCTCGCCGTCGAGGGTGAGGCCGAGCTGCTCGGCCTTGAGGGCGAGCGTGGAGCGCCCGGCCAGCTCGCTCACGACGAACCGGGTGCCGTTGCCGACGGTGTCGGGGGCGACGTGCTCGTAGAGGTCACGCCCCCGGGCGATGGCCGAGGTGTGCAGGCCGGCCTTGTGGGCGAACGCCGACTGGCCCACGTAGGGCTGCTGAGGGTTCGGGGCGATGTTGACCAGCTCGGCGATGTGGTGGGCCACAGGCCGGAGCAGCTCCAGGCGCGCCGGGTCGATGGTGCGCACGCCCATCTTCAGGCTGAGGTCGGGGATGGCGGCGCACAAGTCGGCGTTGCCGGTGCGCTCCCCGTAGCCGTTGATGCAGCCTTGCACGTGGGTGGCGCCCAGCTTCACGCCGGTGAGGGTGTTGGCCACCCCGCACCCGCCGTCGTTGTGGAAGTGGAGCCCCACCTGGGCCGACACCTCGGCCCGCACCTCGCTCACGATCTGCTCCACCTCGTGGGGCAGCGTGCCGCCGTTGGTGTCGCAGAGCACGAGCGTCTCGGCACCGGCCTCCTCGGCCGCCCGGAGGACGCGCAGGGTGAACTCCGGGTTGGCCTTGTAGCCGTCGAAGAAGTGCTCGGCGTCGAAGAACACCCGCAGGCCGGCGCTGCGCAGGAAGGCCACCGAGTCCCGGGCCATCGCCACGCCCTCGTCGAGGTCGGTGCGCAGGGCCTCGAGGACATGGCGGTCCCACGACTTGCCCACGATGCACACCGCCGACGTGTTGGCCTTCACCAGGTGCAGCAGGGTGTCGTCGGTGTCCGCCCGCCGCCCCGGCCGCCGGGTGGACCCGAAGGCGACCAGCGTCGCCCGCTCGAGCTTGAGCTCGGACGGCGCCCGCTGGAAGAACTCCTCGTCCTTGGGGTTGGCGCCCGGCCAGCCGCCCTCGATGTAGGCGACACCGAGGTGGTCGAGCTGGGCCGCCACCCGCAGCTTGTCGTCCACCGTGAGCGACAAGCCCTCCTGCTGGCTGCCGTCGCGCAGCGTGGTGTCGTAGATGTCGACGGCCTCGGGGAGCTCGGGGAGCGGCCCGTGCACCCCTCGGTGCGGGGGTCGGCGCCCGGCGGTGTCAGACATCGACGTGCTCCAGCCAGTCCTTGTAGTGGTCGACCTCGCCCTTGACGGCGGCGAAGAAGACCTCCTGCACCTTGCGGGTGATGGGCCCGGGCTCGCCGATCTCGCGGTCGTCCACCGAGCGGATGGGCACGACCTCGGCCGCCGTCCCCGACAGGAACGCCTCGTCGGCGGTGTACAGGTCGCTGCGCAGGATGTTGCCCACCTCGCACTCGATGCCGAGGTCGCCGGCGATGGTCATGACCGAGCTCTGGGTGATGCCCTGCAGGGCGCCGGCGCTGACCGGGGGGGTGATGATGCGCCCGCGCTTGACCACGAAGACGTTCTCGCCGGTGCACTCGCTCACGTAGCCCTGGGGCGACAGCAGGACGGCCTCGTCGTAGCCGGCCTTCAGCGCCTCGACCTTGGCCATCGACGAGTTGAGGTACATCCCGGTCCCCTTGGCCGCCGGCGGCATGGCGTTGGGGTCGTGACGCTGCCACGAGGAGATCTTCAGGCGGGCACCGCGAGTCACCGCCTCGTCGCCCAGATAGGTGCCCCACGGCCACACGGCGATGGAGACCCGCACCGGGCACGGCAGCGGGTTGAGGCCCATCTCGCCGTAGCCCAGGTAGACCAGCGGGCGGATGTAGCAGGAGTCGAGGCCGTTCACCCGCACCGTCTCCTTGGTGGCCTCGATGATCTGCTGGACGGTGTAGGGAACGTCGAGGAGGAAGATCTTGGCGCTGTTGAACAACCGCTCGACGTGGTCGGTGAGGCGGAACACGGCGGGACCGCGCGAGGTGGCGTAGGCCCGGATGCCCTCGAACACCCCGCACCCGTAGTGCAGAGAGTGCGTGAGGACGTGGACGTTGGCGTCGTCCCAGTCGACGAGCTCGCCGTCCATCCAGATCTTGTCCACCTTCTGCAGCGGCATGGCCCTACACCCTTTCCGCGACGGCGTCGCCCAGCTCTGACGTGGTACCGGCGAGCGAGGCGGCCGCCGTGACCGCCTTGGTCACCCGAGCGGCGGCCTCGGCCTCGCCGAGGAACTCGAGCATCATGGCCGCCGATCGTATGGCGGCCAGGGGATTCGCCCTCCCCGTGCCGGCGATGTCGGGGGCCGACCCGTGCACGGGCTCGAACAGCGAGGGCCCGGTGCCCTCGGGGTTCAGGTTGGCCGAGGCGGCCATCCCGATGCCGCCGGCCACCGCCCCGCCGAGGTCGGTGAGGATGTCCCCGAACAGGTTGTCGGTGACCACCACGTCGTAGCGCTCGGGCCGCTCCACCAGGTGGATGCAGGCGGCGTCGACGTGGTCATAGCCGGTTGCCACCTCGGGGTACCCGGCGCCCACCTCCGTGAAGGTGCGCTGCCACAGGTCGCCGGCGAAGGTGAGCACGTTGGTCTTGTGCACCAGGGTCAGGTGGCGGCGGGGCCGCGACTGGGCGAGCTCGAAGGCGAACCGCACGCACCGCTCCACCCCCCTGCGGGTGTTCACCGACCCCTGGGTGGCCACCTCGTGCGGCGTACCCCGGCGCAGGAAGCCGCCCTCGCCGGCGTAGCTGCCCTCGGTGTTCTCCCGCACCACGGCGCAGTCGACGCCGCCGCCCTCGAGGGGCCGCAGGTTCACGTAGAGGTCGAGCTCGAAGCGCAGGCGCAGCAGCAGCCCCCGCTCGAGCACGCCGGGGGGCACCTGGGGCGACCCCACGGCGCCGAGCAGGATGGCGTCGAGGCCGCGCAGCTCGTCGAGCACGGCGTCGGGCAGCACCTCACCGCTGCGCAGGTAGCGCTCGCCCCCCAGGTCGTAGTCCACCGTGTCGAGCTCCACGCCGGCGGCGCGCACCACCTTCAGCGCCTCGGCCACGACCTCGGGCCCGATGCCGTCCCCGGCCAGGACCCCGATCTTGTGGGGCATCGTCGTTTCGCTCCTGGAAATGAAAAACCGCCCACCTGGTGGACGGTCGACAGCGCACACCGGACAGGCGTGCGCTTACGGAATGATGGCTACGAGGGACGTGCTCACGGCACCGCCACTGTACCGGGGCGGCCCCGCCGGCGCTAGGCAGAAGGGCGTCCCGCCGGCCCGAGTCGCGTTCTGGAGTACATCGCGGGCGGAAACGGCCCGTTATGTACTCCAGATCGAGCCGTGCGCCCGGCGCGCCAAGGCCCCGGCGCTGGTCCAGGGAGCGCCGGGGCCTCGCGGTCAGGAGCGCCGTTGCTCCTATCGCTTGGCGCGACCGGGGGCGTCGTTCGGGGGAACGCCCTCGGGTCGCCCGCCGCCGGCGTCGTCGGCGTCGTCGGTGCTGTCGTCGGTTTCGTCGTCGGTGCTGTCGTCGGTTTCGTCGTTGGTGCTGTCGTCGTTCCTGTCGTTGGTGCTGTCGTTGGTGCTGTCGTCGGTGCCGGGCCCCGGGTTGGCCGGCGTCCGAGTGGGCGCGTGGCCGGCGGCCGGCGTGGTGTTGGCCCGGTCGAGACCGTGGGCGCCGGGGGACTTGGGGGCGCCGGTGGAACCCTCGCCGTCCTGACGCTTGTCCGCGTCCTCGCGCTCGTCGGCGTCCTGACGCTCGTCGGCGTCCTGACGCTTGTCGGCGTCCTCGCGCTCGTCGGCGCCGGCGTCCTTCGCCGCCCGCCGCTCCTCGGCCCGCCGCCTGGCCTCCTCGCTGATCACCTGGCCGTCGACGCCGCCGTCGCGGGCATCGGCGCTGACCCGCTCGCCGAAGTTGTCCTTGTCGCCCGATCGGCCGTGGAACTCGACGGGGGTCACCGCCTCCACCGCGTCCTGGGCGACGGGCACACCCGCCGCCGCCGCTCCTCCCACGCTGGTGAGGGCGACGGACAGTCCCATGCCGGCCTTGGCGGCCAGGCCGAGGCCGGCCATCTTGGCGGCCACGCCGCCGAGCAGCTCTGCAACCATGGTTCGCTTCCTCCACTTGGCTCGTCCGGCCGCCGGGAGG
>JALYMX010000246.1 GCA_030773495.1 Actinomycetota bacterium
AGCTGCTCGCCGGTGGAGTCGGGCCAGGTCAAGGTGTCGAACAACAGGCTCATCCGCCAGTAGCCCGGGCCCGCGGTGTAGGTGAACGGCGAGGGGTAGCCCAGCTGGGTCCAGGACACCACGCGCACGGTGGGCCGGCCCCCCTGGGCGGCGGGGCGGCCGGCATTGGCGTTGCAGGCGCCGAGGAGCACGGCGCCGGCGGTGCCCGCCATGCCCTTGAG
Source organism: Actinomycetota bacterium (assembly GCA_030773495.1). Classification (GTDB taxonomy): domain Bacteria; phylum Actinomycetota; class Acidimicrobiia; order Acidimicrobiales; genus JALYMX01. The sequence goes on from JALYMX010000246.1 coordinate 222, forward strand.
GAACGTCCGTCGTCTCATCGAGCCCGGCTCCATCGAGGGTTGAACCGCGGCTCGAGGGCGATCCCGATGAACGTGAAGCCGAGGACGGCGAGGGTGATGGCCAGGCCCACGGGCATGAGCCACGAAAGCCACAGCGAGCCGAGGTAGATCTGCGGGTTGAACAGGGCCCGGTTGAGCTCGCCGCCCCAACTCACGGCGGCCGGGTCGGCCAGGCCGATGAAGGCCAGACCGGCCTCGATGGTGACGGCCAGCCCGGCCACGAACACCAGGTTGGCGGCGATGACGGGGCCGAGGGTGGGCATCAGGTGGCGGCGGATCACGTACAGCGGCCCGGCGCCGAAGCCGCGGGCGATGCCGACGAAGCCGCGCGTGCGCAGGCTCAAAGTCTGGCTGCGGACGACCCGGGCCGTTTGCGCCCAGTTGAACAGGCCGATCATCAGGATGGACAGCGTGCGGCTGGGCTCGGCCAGGGCGGCGATGAAGATGAGCAGGGGCAGGACGGGCAGGGCCAGGAACACGTCGACCAGACGCATGAGGGCGGTGTCGATGAATCCGCCCCGCAGGCCGGCGGTGAGGCCCACGGCCACGCCGATGGCCAGGATCAGGGCGGTGGCCGCCCCGGCCACCACCAGGGTGGTGCGGCTCCCCATGACGAGGCGGGAGAAGATGTCGGCGCCGGCGTCGTTGGTGCCGAGCAGGTGGGCCGACGACGGGTTCTCGAAGGCGTCGCCGGTGATGGCCTCGGGATCGTACGGGGCGATCCACGGCGCCAGCACGGCGATGGCGACGAGCCCCGAGACGATGAGCAGGCCGGCCAGCAGCAGCGGGGACCGGCGCAGAGCACTCGCGAACGCCGTCACGTCGCCGTCCGGGGGTCGATCCGCCGGTAGACCAGGTCGACGGCGAGGTTCACCGTCACCACGGTGATGGTGAGCAGCAGGAACGATCCCTGCATGGCCGGGTAGTCGCGTGTGCCGACCGCCAGGAACAGGTACTCGCCGACGCCGGGGTACGAGAAGATGCGCTCGATGAACACGATCCAGGTGAGGGCGACGCTGAGCTGGAGCCCGATCACGGTGACGACGGGCAGGAGGGCGTTGCGCCCGGCATAGCCGTACTTCAGCCGGCGCTCGCGCAGCCCCTTGGCCCGACCCGCGAGCAGGTAGTCGGACCCGAGCTCGCTCACCATCGACGACCGCATCACCAGGTACTCGTAGGTGGCGAACTGGAGGCCCAGCAGGAGCGCCGGCAGCGCGAGGTGGTGGGCGACGTCGAGCACGGCGCGCAACCCGGTGTACTCGTTGAACGGCGTGGTCGCTCCGCCCAGGGGGAACATGTCCAGCTGGGCGGCGAAGACGACGAACACCGCCAGCCCGACCACGTAGATCGGCAGGTTCTGGATCGACAGGAACAACGTGAGCAGGGCACGGTCGACGCGCTTGCCCCGCTTCCAGCCCGAGTGGACCCCGGTGGGGAGCCCGATGAGTATCGAGAGGACGAGGGCCGTCACGATCAGCAGGAAGGACCACCCGACGCGGTCGCCCAGCTCCTTGGTCACCGAGACGTTGGAGACGGTCGAGACGCCGAGGTCGCCCTTCACCAGTCCGCCGAGGTAGTGGACGTACTGGTCGGGCAGGGAGTCGTCGAGGTCGTAGTACGCCTCCAGGTTCGCTCGTGTCTCCTCGTTGGTCACGTAGTTGGGTGATCCGAACGCCAAGAGGGCGTCGATGGGGTCGCCGGGCATCATCCTGGGCAGGGCGAAGTTGAAGGTCACGAGCACGAACACCGTGACGAGGTAGGACGCCACCGGCACCCACCGGGACCGCCTTCGGGTCGCCCCGTCGACGAGGACGGGTGCGGCCATGCTCGCCGTCTCAGCGCGCACGAGGGCGGCACCGCTCGGGGCGGCCGGCGAGGGCGGCGCGCCGGCGCTCGTCGCCTCGGGGTCGGCGATCTGGCTCACGCCACCGCCACCCCGAGCCACGGTCGTTGGGCAAGCTTCATCTTCGTCACCGCCCGCACGACGTCCCCCGTGTTGTCGCTGCCGCTCCGGCGAACCTCGTGGCTAGAACCTCACGTCACGGCGCTCTGGGACAAGGGGGCGTCGCACCCGACGACGGGCTGGTTGAGCGGCTTGCCACCCATCGACCCGCGGAACTGGGCGTTGCCGAAGGCGAACACCCCTCCATCGCGGGCGCACAGCCAGTAGCCGCTGCCGGCTGCGACCGGGGCGATCCCGACCACGGGGGAGGCGAGGCGGATCGCACCGGTGGAGCCGCTGAACACGGCGTCGCCGAAGGCGAAGATGCCGCCGTCGGCTGCGACCAGGTGGTAGCCGGCGCCGCTGTTGGTGGCCGAGATCCCGACTATGGGCTGGGCCAGCCGCAGGGCGCCGGTGGAGCCGCGGAACACGGCGTCGCCGAAGGCGAAGATGCCGCCGTCGGCAGCAACCAGCCAGTAGCCGTTGCCCGAGGGGGTGCTCTCCATCCCCACGATGGGCTGGTTGAGCGGCTGGGCGCCCATCGAGCCGAGGAACTTGGCATCGCCGAAGGCGAACACGCCACCGTCGGAGGCCACCAGCCAGTAGCCGTCGCCCGTGGGCGTCGAGCTCATCCCCACGATGGGGCGGGCCAGCGTGAGTGCGCCCGTGGACCCACGGAACCTGGCATCGCCGAAGGCGAACACGCCACCGTCGGAGGCCACCAGCCAGTAGCCCGCGGTGGTGGGCGTGTGGTCCATGGCGACGATCGGCCGGTTGAGCCGCAGGTTGCCCGTGGAGCCGAAGAAGCGAGCCGTGCCGAAGGTGAACATGCCGCCATCGGCGGCGACGAGGGAGTAGCCCTGCTCGCCGGCCGGCTGCCCGTCGGTGCCCGGCGTGGTCGTGGTGGTCGTGGTGGTCGTGGTGGTCGTGGTGGTGGTCGCGGTGTTCACGCCGCATTGCGCGTTACCGAAGACGAGGTCACCGACGGCGGTCGGACCGAGGATGTACTGGTGGCCGGCGTTGACGGTGAGCGACCCGTCGGCGTTGGTCACCTGCTCGTTGAATACGTACCGCCAGTTCTCGGTGGTGTTGTTGACATGGAGGTGGCCGGTGATCGTCGTGTTGGGCGCCGGGTTCGCTGGTACGGTCCGCGAAACAGGCGCGTGCTCCCCGGCGTCCGTGAAGTCGTCGTCGCCGTTCAGGTCTTCGCCGCTGTCCGTCTCGAGTGTCCCGGTGGTGATCGTGGTGGACCCGCTGGCCCCCGCCTCGGACGATGTGCAGCTGCTGGCGACAGTAGCGGCGGTGAACTGCTCCTGACCGGAGGCATTGACGTTTTGGATCGTGGTCGTACTGGTCACCGACCCGGTCGCGCCCGTCGTCCCCTCGCTGGTCACGTCGATCCGACCAGTGCTGAAGAAGGTAGCGGGACTGACCGCCCCCGCCGTACCATCGGGATCTGCATCAGACACGGTGCCGCCCGTCGCGGGAAGCTCTACGGCCGGGCTGGACGAGGCGGCGGGGGTCGGTGCGCAGCCTGGCGGCGTGTTGGGGGCGGTACACGCGACCTGCCCGTGCCCTCTGGTATTGACCGGTCCGCCGAACAGGCTGACCTGGAGCGAGTAGCCGTACGCGCTCCCCTCGACGCTGGAGACCTCGGCACTGGACGGGGCCGAGAAGAGCAGGACGCCGGGGACCAGGGCGGCAACGAGCGCCACCGCCAGCGACACCGGCCGCACCTTCGGGACGGGCCGAACGGAATGCACCATCGGGTCTCCTCGCATCTGGCGCTTGGGCCTGACAACCGGTAAACCTACCCTTTCACATAGGCGCGGCTCGGTACAACCGGGTGGCCCGCTCCTCACCCTGGAAGCCCGCGGAACGAGTCAGCGGGGAACTTCTCGGTGATCACCATGATCGGCTTCCCTCGGGCCACGATGCGATAGGTGCGGAAGATCACCTCCGCGGTGGAGTCGATGCCGAGGTGCGCGGCGCACGAGCCTGCCGGCTCGCGGTCGACGAGGAGGATCTCCCGGAACGTTTCACTGCGGTGCTCCGCGAGCAGCCGGCCGATGGGCTGGTCGGTCTGGAGGAGCCCGTTGAGGAAGTCGAGGTTGACTCTGTCGGTGACCACCACCGCCTCGGCATAGAGGAGGTTGCGCCCGCTCTCCACTCCCCGCAGCACGACCCTGCGCCGGAGCACGGCGGCGTCGCTCGGAACCTCGAGCACCGCGCCGTCGCTCCGGGCCGTGTCGAGATCCTGGGCCAGCTTGACCGCCTCGATCGACTCGTCGGCGTACGCCTCGAGGATGTGGGTGACGGTGCCGTCGGTGCCGAGAAGGATCCGCTGGAACCGGGTGAGGAGGGATGCCGTGGTCGTCATGGTCACTCGCAACCGTACCCCACTGCTCTTAGCAGGTGGACTAGGTGCTCTGTGGCGATAGCGCGGCTCGCCGCTCGGTGCTCACGAACCTGGTTCCGGTGACGGCACCTCGAGGTCGAGCGGGACGGCGACCACCCGCCTCCCGGGTTCCGCGACCAGGACACGCCCTCGCCATCTGCCGCCCATCTCGAACACCAGCGAGACCTCGTACACGCCTCGCGCCACCTCGCGACCGTGGTCGGCCACTGCCACCGCCGACATCCCCCTGAGGTAGGCGTTGAGGCAGACGTCGGCACCGGTGATCCGCTGGCCATCGCGCCTGATGGACAGGCGGTAGCGGGTGACGTCGCTGCTCGGCTGCTCGCTCCACCGCACCTGATAGGAGGGGTCGCGGGCCACCCGCTGCGCGCACCCCTGCTCGGCGGCGCCACCGAAGCGCACGACGGCGAGGGAGAAGCCGACCGCCGCCGCCGCCGCCACCACGGCCAAGCGCCAAACGCGTCTCATGGGCGCCCGCTCACGCCAGCACCCGCCGTCGGAAGCCGCGGGTGCCGAGGATGCCGAAGACGACGCCGAACCCGGCGATGGCGCCGTACACCGCGACAAGCGACATGTGGGACACCCCGGTGAGCAGTGCCGCCCGCATCCCCTCGCTCATGTAGACCAAGGGGTTCACGAGCACGAGGTACTTGAGCCAGGGCAGCGGGGCGAGGGACTCCCAGGTGTAGAACACGGCGCCGCCGAAGGCGAGGGGCAGGGCGAGGGTGCCGGCGAGAATGGGCACCGACGCCGGCTTCAGCAGCGTGCCGAGGGTGAGGCCCAGGGCGGCCGACGTGAGGCAGGCAAGGGGCGTCAGCGTCAGCAGCACCGGCCAGTCGACCACGAGGTAGACGGGCGTGGCCGGCAGGAAGGCGGCCACCGGGAAGACCACCATGGCGGCGAACAGGGCGAGGACGGCCCCGAACAGGATCTTCTCCATGCCGAGCACGGTGACCGATGTCGGCGCCAGCACCCTGCCCTCGAGCTCCTTGGTCACGTCGATCTCGATGGCCAGCGGCACCGCCACGCGGAACACGCCCTGGAAGGCCATGGCCTGGGCGATGAGGCCGGCCATCAGGAGGCTGGCGAACCTCGCCGCGCCGGCCGCGCTCTCACCTCCGACGCCCTGTCCGATCAGCGGGAAGAGATAGGCGAACACAAAGACCAGGAGGAGCGGCTGGGTCACGGTGTGGTGCAAGAACTCGCCGAGCGACTTGTCGAGCACCGTCAGGTCGCGCAGGATCAGACCTCGCAGGACGGTGCACGTGCGTGGCCGGCGGGCAGGTGCCTTTCCGTCGAAGGCCGGCTCGGCGACGGGGGGGGTGGCGGTGGCCGTCGTCATTCCCGCAGCTCCTTGCCGGTGAGGCTGATGAACACCGTCTCGAGGGTGGCCTCCTCCACCGACAGGCTGTGCAGGGAGAGGCCCTCCTGCTTGACCACCGTCATCACGTCCGCCACCGTCGAGTCGACCTCCTCCAAGCCTATGCGCAACGCGCCGTCCACCCGCACGGCGTCGGCCACACCCTTCATCGGCCGGACCAGATCGGCAAGGCGGTCGAGGTCGCCCTCCGCCTTGAGGATCAGCACGGCGCCCGGTCCGAGCGACCGGCGCAGGCGCTCGGCGGTGTCGAGGGCGAGCAGGCGTCCCCGGTCCATGATGGCCACCCGCTGGGCCAGGCGCTCCGCCTCTTCCATGTAGTGGGTGGTCATGAGGATGGTCTCGCCCTCGGCGTGGAGCTCTCCGAGGATCTCCCACAGCGCCAGGCGGCTCTGCGGGTCGAGGCCGGCGGTGGGCTCGTCGAGGAACACCACGGCCGGCCGGGGGAGGAAGGCGCGGGCCAGCATGAGACGCTTCGCCATGCCGCCCGAGAGCGTGCCGATGCGGGCCTTCGCCCTCCCGGTGAGGCGGAACCGCTCGAGCAGCTCGTCGGCGGCCGCCCTCGCCGCCCGGTGGCGAAGCCCGAAGTACCGGGCGTGGAAGTAGAGGTTCTCCCAGACACTGAGACCGCGGTCGAGGGTGTTGGCTTGGGCGACGACGCCGACGCTGGCCTTCGCCAGCGCGGGATCGGCCACGATGTCGACGCCGTTGACGACGGCGGTGCCCGACGTGGGGCGGACCCTCGTGGTCAGCATGCCGACCGTGGTGGTCTTTCCCGCCCCGTTCGGGCCGAGGAGGGCGAAGATCTCGCCCCTTCGTACCGTCAGGTCGAGGGCGTCGACGACGGTGATCCCTCGCTCATAGGCCTTGGTGAGGGCCTTGGTGACGATGACGTCGGCGGCCAGCGCCGTCTCGTCCGCCGGCGGCGGCACCACCGGCTCCTGGACGAGTGCCGCCTCAGGGAGCGCGCCAGGCGCGGCCACGTGGCGCGGTGGCGCTTCGGGCACTGCGACCTCGTCGCGTGGCGCTTCGGGCACTGCGACCTCGCCGCGTGGCGCGTCGCTCTCGCCTTCCTCGGGCGCCCGCCCCTCGACCGCCGGCCCCTCGACCTCGGGCCCCTCGACCTCGGGGCCCTCGCCCGCCGGCGGCTCGGTGGCGCTCCCCACGGTCACCGTCGGCGCCGGGGTACCGTCGCTCATAGAGGCAATTGTCCCCCACTTGGCCCGGTTGGTGTCAACCGCCACATTTGGGCGAGCGGTGCGCACTACGGGCTCAGCCGGTACCGGCCGCGGTACAAAAACGTCGTCTCCCGCACGTCGCCCACGCCCAGCATGCACATCAGGAGACGGGTGAGGCCCAGGCCGAACCCGCCGTGCGGGGGGCAGCCGTAACGGAAGAAGTCGAGGTAGGTGCGGATGACCTCGACCCTCGCCGGGTTGCGCCGGGCCTGGGCCAGCAGGCGGTCGTGGCGGTGCTCCCGCTGGGCGCCGGTGGTCACCTCGACGCCGTTCCACAGCAGGTCGAAGCTCCTGGTGAGCTCGGAGCCCTCCTCGAGCCGCATGTGGTAGAAGGGCCGCACCGCTTCGGGGTACTCGGTGACGAACACCAGCTCGTGGCCCAGCTCGGACGCCACGTGGGCCCCGAGCAGCCGTTCGCCCTCGGGGTCGAGGTCGCCCTCCGCCGCCGACGAGCGATGGCCGAGCCCGCCGAGGAGCTTCTGCGCCTCCGCCATGGTGAGGCGCGGGAACGGCACCTCCGGCACCCGCACCTGCTTCCCGAACAGCCGCTCCACGGCGGCCCCGTGGTCCCGTTCGACCGCCTCGACGACGTGGCACAGCCACCGCTCCTCGATCGCCATCACGTCCTCGTGCGAGTCGATCCACGAGACCTCCACGTCCACGCTGGTGAACTCGGTGTCGTGGCGCGAGGTGAGGAGGGGGTTGGCGCGGAACACCGGCCCGATCTCGAAGACCCGCTCGAAGCCGGCGGCCATGGCCATCTGCTTGTAGAACTGCGGCGACTGGCCCAGGTACGCCCTGCGATCGAAGTACTCGACGGTGAACAGCTCCCGGCCCGACAGGTTGGGCATCTCCCGGAGCTTGGGCGAGTGGATCTCCAAGAAGTTGTGCCGGCGCCACCAGTCGCGCATGGCCTGCTCGGCCGTGGTCTGCACCTCGAACACCAGGCGGTTCCTCGGGCTGCGCAGGTCGAGGTAGCGCCAGTCCAGGCGCTGTTCCAACGACGAGCGCTCGTCGACGGGGGTGGGACCGAGCGCCGGCCCCACCACCCGGAGCTGCTCCAGCACGACGCGCAGGCCCGCCGACGACGCCCCGGGCTCGGCAACCACGGCGCCCCGTGCCTCGATCGCCGACTCGGGGACCACGCCGGCGAGCTCGGCGGCGAGC
>JALYMX010000247.1 GCA_030773495.1 Actinomycetota bacterium
ATGTAGCCGCCGGCCGGCGAAGCGGCGGGCGCGGGGGCGCCGCACGCACCGGCGCGCCCACCGGCGCCACCACCAGGCCCCCGCCCACAGTGGCCGACATCACCTCGTCGATCAGGATGAAGCCGCCGGTGCTCCGGTTCACGCCGAAGGGTCGACGGCGAGCGAGTCGGCGGTGGTGAGGCGCAGCACCGCGAGGTCGTTGACGGCCGCGAGTCGGCCGGCGACGACCAGGATGGCGGATGCCCAGGAGGCTGGCCAGGAAGGCGTGGCGGCGCGACTGCTGGTGAGCCGGCGCGCACGTCGACGAGCGTGAGGGCGAGCTCGGCGGTGGACGCCCGTTGGGAGGGTGGTCAGGTGATGTTCTGCGGCTCGAGGTGCAGGCCGCACTCCATCTTCACGCCGTCCCAGCGTCCAGAGCGGGGTTCGGCGGCGGTGGCGGCGGGCCGCGTGCAGGGCCAACAGCCGATGGAAAGGTAGCCCTGGTCGACCAGCGGGTTGACGGGGACGTCGTGGGCGGCCACGTAGGCGGCCACGTCGTCGTCGGTCCAGGTGGCCAACGGGTTCACCTTCACGAGGCCGCGGTGGTCGAGGGCCACGACGGGCGCCGCCGCGCGCGTCGGCGCCTCCGCCCGGCGCACGCCGCTCATCCACGCCAGCTTCCCCTCCAGCGCCCGGTCGAGGGCCTCGGCCTTGGCCACCGAGCAGCACTCGACGGGGTTGGCGACGTGGAACGGCACCGGCGGCTTCACCACGGGCACGATGCGCAGGTTGAGCCCGTACCGGCGCCGGACCCGCTCGGCGGTGGCCAGCGTCTCGGAGAAGTGGAAGCCGGTGTCGATGAACACCACGTCGATGGCCGGGTCGACGCGCGTGGCCACGTCGATCAGGACGGCGTCGGTCATGGAAGCCGTGAGGCACACCCGGGAGCCGAACGTGTCGACCGCCCACCGCACGATGTCGGCGGCCGGCGCACGCTCGAGCGCGTCGGCCAGGCGGGCCACCTCGGCGGGGTCCACGGCGCGGAACGCGGCGGTGCTCACTCCAGGGCCCCCCGGAGCAGCTCGGCCGCCTCGTCGACGCTCATCTCGTGGGCGGGGACGACGAGCTCGGGGGACAGCGGTTCCGGCCCGGACACGTCAGCTCCCTCCGACCACGGCGGCGACACGGCGGGGGGCCCGCACCCACCGCTCGTCCCCCAGGGCGGCCCGCAGCTCGGCCACCCCGGTACGGTGGCAGAAGTCACCCAGGCGCTCCCCGTCCCGCCGCTGGGCGTTGTAATGGGCGAGCAGGGGGCGAAGCACGGCGACCAGCTCGTCACGGGGGACGTTCTCGGCGAACACGGCGTTGAGGCGCACGCCGACTGGCTCGCCGCCGATGTGGATGTCGTAGCTCCGCTTCCCCCGGCCCACGAACCCGATCTCGGCGGTGTACGGGCGAGCGCACCCGTTCGGGCACCCGGTCATGCGCACGTGGGCGTCGAGGTCGCCCAGGCCCAGGGCGACGAGCTCGGCGTGGAGCTCGTCGAGCACGCCCGGGAGGGCACGCTCGGACTCGGTGAGGGCCAAGCCGCACGTGGGCAGGGCCGGGCAGGCGAACGAGTTGCGCTTCACCGGCGCCCAGCGCTCGGCCGGCACGACGCCGTGGGCGGCCAGCACGGCGTCGACCTCGGCGCGGTCGGCGTCGGCCACGTCGGTGAGGAGGAGGTCCTCGCGCGGAGTGAGCCGCACCCCCGGCCGAAACCGCTCGACCACAGCCCGCAGCGCGGCCCGTACGCGCACGGCGTCCGTGTCGGCGATACGGCCGTTCTCAACCTTCACCCCGAGGAACCACCGCCCGTCGCCCTGCGGGTGCCAGCCCAGGTGGTCGTCGGACGCCTCCAGGACGATCGGTTCCGCCGGCGGGAGGGCGCGCCCCAGCCGGCGCTCCACCTCGGCGCGGAACCTGGGGAGGCCCCAGTTGTGCACGAGGTACTTGAGACGGGCGTGGTCGCGGTCGGCCCGGTTCCCGTTGTCGCGCTGGACGACGATGACGGCCTCGATCACCTCGAGCAGCTCGTGGGGGGCGACCGTCGCCAAGGGGTCGGCCAGCCGGGGGAACGTGGTGGGGTCGGTGTGGTTCTTGCCCATCCCCCCGCCCACCAGCACGGTGAAGGCACGAACGGCGCCGTCGTCGTCGAGCAGGGGGACCACGCCGAGGTCGTTGGTGTACACGTCGACGCAGTTGTCGCCGGGGAAGGCGAAGCCGATCTTGAACTTCCGGGGCAGGTAGGTGGTGCCGTAGAGCGGGTCGTGGCCGGCCACCTCGGCGCTCACCGCCCGCTCGCCGCCGACCCACAGCTGCCAGTAGGCGTCGGTCTTCGGGCGAAAGCGAGTGGCGACCCGGCGGGCGTAGTCCTGCACGGCAGCCCGCCCCCGGTCGGGCAGTGGCGCCGGACAGCACATGGTGTTGCGCACCACGTCGCCACAGGCGGCCAGCGTGGTGACGAGGTGGCGGTTCAACGTGGCGATGAGCCGCTCGAGGTCCCCCTTGCGCACGAAGTGGTACTGCAGCCCCTGGCGGGTGGTGATGCGCAGCGTGGCGTTGCCCACCGCCTCGCACAGCTCGTCCATGGCCAGGTACTGCTCGGCGGTGAGCACACCGCCGGGGATGGCCACCCGCACCATGCAGATGGTGTCGACGTCGAGGCCCTGGCGCTTGCGCTCGGTGCGCACGTCGCGGTCGTCCTGCTGGTAGATGCCGTGGAACTTGAGGACGACGGTGCTGTCGGGGCTGAAGCGCTCCGTATCGGCGGCCAGCTCCTCGGCCAGGTTGCCCCGCAGGCCGAGGCTGGCCTCCTTGACGCGTTCGACGCCGGAGAGCGCGGGCCGATCTCCCGCGACCGGATCGATGATGTCGTCGGCCATGCCGACGACTCTACCCGATTCCTGAGTTAGTAGATCAACTTTTGCGGGATTACCGTCTCCGCCGCCCGGCGGGCCGCACACTCGCGGAGCAGGTAGCTGACGGCGCCCAGCAGGTCCTCGACCTCGAACGGCTTGGTCATGTACAGGTCAGCGCCGGACTGCCACCCCGACCACACCTCGGTGTCGCTGGCCCGTGCGGTGAGGAGCACCACCGGGATGCCTCGGGTCTCGGGGTGGGCCCGGAGGTCGGCCAGGACGTCGAGCCCGTCGCGCCCGGGCATCATCACGTCGAGCACCACCAGGTCGGGCAGCACCGCTTTCACCATGGCCCACGCCTGGTCACCGTCCTCGGCCGCCGCCACCCGGTAGCCCTCGGCCTCGAGGTTGAGCAGCACCAGCTCGCGGATGTCCTGGTCGTCGTCGGCGACGAGCACGCGCGGGGCGACGGAGTCGGTCATGGAGCGCCCCGGTAGGTCACGAGAACTGGATCGGGCGGATCGGGCCCCGCACTTGAATACCTCGCCTCGGTGTTGTGTGCACGTTGGGGAGGCGGCGAGGGAGAAAATGCACAAGGCGGGCCAGCCGCCCCCGGTACCGTCGGCCGGTGCGCGTGCTGCGGGTCCCCACCTTCGGCGCTCTCCTCGCCGGCCAGGCCGTCAACGCCGTGGGCAACTGGGTGGCCCTCATCGCCATCTGGGGCTTCGCCGCCTTCCGCTTCGACGCCGGCCCGGGCGACCTCGCCCTGTTGTTCGTGGTCCTCGCCCTGCCCGGCGCCTTCCTCGGCCCGCTCCTCGGCGTGCCGATCGACAGGCTCGGGCCCCGTCGTACCCTCGTGCTGGCCAACGCCCTCGGGTTCCTCGACGCCCTGGCCCTGACCCAGGCCGACAGCTACGCCACCATCATCGTGCTGGCCCTGCCGCTCGGCCTCATCGAGGCGCTGGCGTCGGCCTCGCTCGACGCCCTCCCGCCCCGCCTGGTCCCCAGCGAGGACCTGGTGAGCGCCAACGCCCTCCTCGGTGGCGCCGAGGACCTGGCCATCGTGCTCGGCCCCGTGGTCGCCGCAGTGGTCAACGCCCGGTGGGGGCTGGCCGGCGCCTTCCTGGCCGACGCCCTCACGTTCCTGGTCGGCCTCGCCGTGGCCCTGCCGCTGCCGGTGGGGCCCGTGGAGGGCGCCGGCGACCAGTCGACCTGGCGAACCGTGGGCGAGGGCGTGCGCCTGGCCCGGCGCACCGACGGCCTGCGATGGACCCTTGCCGTGGCCAGCGTCACGTACTTCCTGTGGGCCCTGTTCGGGGTGCTCGAGCCGCTGTACGTGCGCGACGTCCTGGGTGCGTCCGACACCGCCTTCGCGCTGCTGCAGACCTTGTTCGGCGTGGGCCTGGTGAGCGCCGGCCTGGTCCTGCCGCCGTGGGCGATCGGCTGGCCCTGCCCCGGTACGTGGCCGTCGCCACGATCGTCTCCGGCGCCACCGCGGCGCTCTACCTGGGGACGGGCTCGTTGGCCGTGGCGTGCGTCGCCGTGTTCCTCTGGGGCGTCGACGTGGCGTTCTTCTACGTACCGGCCAAGACGCTCCTGCAGCGCTATTCGCCGGTGGCCGCCCGCGGCCGCATCCTGTGGCTCAACCAGTCGCTCGAGCCGATGGCGTCGATGGTGGCAGCCCCCCTCGCCGCCGTGGCCGTCGGAGCCGTCGGCGTGCAGCGCCTCGGCGTGACCGGCGGGGTGTTCGCCGTACTCGCCGGGGTCGTGGCGCTGCGGCTCGCCTCGCGCCTCGGCGCGGTCCCCGTGTGCACGGCTGTCGACCCGACCGCCGGGACGGCGCGCGACGCCGTCGCCCTCGGAGGGCCGGCGCCGGGCTGACGGCCGGGCTCCCGCTCCCTCCCTGTCGTGTGGGGGGCGTCAGCGGAGCTGGAGGCCCCAGGTCAAGGTGTGGGACTGGCCGGGCTCGAGCACCACGACGTCCTCTCCGGAGTTCAACGCGTCGGGCGGGCAGGTCATGGGCTCGAGGGCGAGGGTGGCCCGCCGCCACCGCGGCGACAGTGCGTCGCCGGTGAACAGCTGCCACCACCGCACGCCGGCGTCGCCCCACATCACCGTCGTCCGCCCGTCCGGGGCGGTGAGGGTGGCCTCGACCCGCCCGTCGGGCAGGCGGTCGAGGTCGGTGAAGGCGTTGTCGGCCCGGCGCTCGCCGATTGGCGTCTCGTCGGTGAACTCGTAGGGCGTGCCGGCGGTGGGCCGGCGGTCGACGGGGGCGAGCCGGTCGTCGGTGGACAGCCACGTCGCCGCCGGCATCCGCAGGACCGCGTCGTCGACGGTGCCGCCGGGGACGGCGAGGTACGGGTGGGTGGCGACGCCGTAGGGGCAGGGGGTGCGCCCGACGTTGGTGGCCGTGAGCACGGAGGTCAGCCCGCCGGCGCCCAGGGCGTAGGAGGCGGAGAGGTGGAGGGGAAACGGCCAGCCGGGGTGGGCGAGGAGGACGGCCTCGAGCTCCACCCGATCGGCGCCGTGCTCCACCACGTCCCACCGCAGGGTGCGCACCAGACCGTGCAGCGCGTGCCCCCGCTCCGGCTCGGTGATCGCCAGCTGGTGCTCGACGCCATCCCACGTCCACCGCCCGTCGACCACTCGGTTGGGCCACGGAGCGAGGATCTCGCCCTGGCACCCGGTGGCCGGCGCCTCCGGCCCGTCGAAGGCCTCGATGACCGGGCGTCCGCCGACGTCGTACACCCGCAACGTCGCCCCCGACTCGGTGACGGCAGCCCGTTGGTCGCCGTAGCCGATTTCGATCACGCGCCCGACGGGGGCCAGCCCGTGTGGCGTGGGTCGGGGGGCCGGCGGCGGTCGCACGGCGTCCCAACCTACCGACCACGGAAGACGGGTCGGTAAGGGTGCCGAACGGACCATCTTCACCAGGGGCGCGATTCGGCCTTCTTCAGCCAATCTTCAGGATTCACTCCCATACTGAGCGTGCGGGACCAGGAGGGTCGCTGCCGTACGAACCAAGGGGGAGCGGGATGAGTTGGAGAAGTGCTGGAATCGCGCGCCGTTCGCGCCACCTATCGACTGTCATGGCACTGGTCGCGGCACTGCTGGCCGGAACGCTCATGCCGGACCTCGCCGGCGCGACAACCATCGACAACACGTTCGAGCTCGACGGGAACCCGCAGACGAGCGAAGCGCTGGGCGACGACTGGCAGACGCTGCTGACGGGCGCCGGCGCCAGCATCGCGAAGACGGCGATCCCCGTCGTCGACGGAGCCGACGCCCCCGCCGACATCAGCTACTTCAAGGGAGGCGGCTCGAAGGACGAGCGCGACATCACACAGTGGGCGTACTCGGGCACCGACGTGGCCCCCGACAAGGACGAGATCGTCAACGCGGCGGCCGCCGCGTACAACGTCGCCGACGGGCCCGACGCCGACAACGACCAGGACCTCGTCATCACGTTCCACTCCGACCGCTTCTCCAACGACGGCGACGCGGCCATCGGCTTCTGGTTCTTCAAGAACAACGTCACGCTCGGATCCAGCGGCAGATTCAACGGCGTCCACGCCGTGGGTGACGTGCTCGTGGTGAGCGACTTCAACGAGGGCGAGAACATCAACACGGTGCGGGTCTTCACGTGGAACGGTTCGGGCCTCACCGAGGCGAGTGTCGGGACGGGCGCCCTCGACTGCCAGGAGCCGAACCACAACGTCAACGTGTGCGCCACCGAGAACCGGTCGAACCAGGACGACATCGACGCTGTGTGGGCGTACACGCCCAAGCCGAACGTCGGCGTGCCCGGCAAGTACCCGGACTTCACCTTCCTCGAGGGCGGCATCAACATCAGCCGCGTCCTCCCCAACTCCGACGAGTGCTTCGCCAGCTTCCTGGCCGAGACGCGCTCGGCGACCTCGACGACGGCGCAGCTGAAGGACTTCGTGCTCGGGACCTTCCCGATCTGCGCCCCGTCCACCACCCTGTCGGCCAGCCCCTCAACGGCCAACCCGGAGATCGTGGTGGCCGGCGACTCGGTGACCTACAGGTTCACCGAGACGAACGACGGCAACGTGACGCTGACCAACGTCAAGGTGACGACCAACAACACCGCGTGCAACTCGGCAATGACACCGAGCGGGACCGTCACCCTGGCAGCAGGGGCATCGCAGGTCTTCGCCTGCACGCTGACGACGAACGCGACGACGCCAGCGGTCACCGAGATCATCGGCACAGGAAGCGGCACCTCGCCGCTCGGGAACGTCACCTACTGCACCGACCCGGCCAACCCGCCTGCGAACACGTTCTGCGACCAGGACGAGCGGGCCACCGCCAAGTCGGTGTCGATCCTGCCGGGCACCGACATCGCCATCTCGGCGAACCCGACGGTTGCCAAGGACGGGAACAACGTCATCTTCACCATCACGGAGACCAACGACGGCCAGGCACCCTCCGGCTTCTCGGCGTCGCTGGCGCTCGCCAACGTGGGGGTGGCCAGCCCGGCCGGCGACTGCAACGCGCAGCTTGCCGACAACTCGGGCGCCCCGGATAGCAAGGCCGGCGGGGACACGGACGATCTGCTGGAACCGGGCGAGAGCTGGGTCTGGACGTGCGTCGTGCAGGTTGTCGGCGGCAACGACCTTACCGTCCAGGTCACGGGGACCGGCACGGTGCTCACCGGAACGGCGCGGCAGCGAACCGTCACCTTCTGCGCCGACCCGCAGAACCCCCCGTCGGGTACGTTCTGCGACCAAGAGGAGCGGGCCAGCGCGACCGTCGACGTGGTGAGCCCGAGCACGGCGCTCAACGTGACGGCGTCGGCCCTGATCACCTACACGTTCGTCGAGACCAACGATGGCGATGTCGCCCTTGACCCGCCCACGGCGGGCCAGCGGAACAGCTTCATCAGCGTGGCCGCCGCCAGCGTGTGCAACGCCGCTCCTGGGTACGTGAGCGGCGACACCGACAACGACGTCAAGCTCGACGTCGGCGAGTCCTGGACCTTTACGTGCCAAGGGACCCTTGCGGGGCCGAGCGCGGACACGGGATCGAAGTCGGACACCATCGACGGGCGCGGTCACGGCAAGGACGCCACCGGCGACGACGTGACCTGGTGCACGGATCCGAACAACCGTCCAGCTGGGACCCAGTGTGACCAGCACGAGCGCGACCGGGTGACGGTGACCATCGAGAACCACCCCCAGGGCTGAAGCCCGCATCCAGCGCCGAGGGGCCGGGCCGGTCGCGCCCGGCCCTTCGGCGCGTCTCAAAGCGTCCACAGATGCGTTCGGCCGTCGGTCAGCCTGGTCGAGAACGACGGAGTGCCGCTGGCGTAGGTCACGTTGTTGGTGAGCTCGTCGAGCGTGCCGAGCCTGTGCGGAGCTTCCCAGCCCGCATCGGAGTGACGGATGACGTAGGCGTCGGCAAAGGAGAGCGTCGACGGGTCTACTGGCCGGTAACTGACCCACGCCTCGCCTCCCGCGACAACGAGGCCGATGGTCGAGACTCGCTCGGCCCAGACCGGCGCTCGCGGCAGGAATTTCAATGAAGCGTCGGTGGCGACGTGGACAACGGCCACTCTGCTGGCCGTCTCGGTCCTGTCGGCCTTGAAGAAGCGCTGCCGCTCCGCGCTCTGGTATGCGTGAGCGATCGAGCCCGTGGCGGCGTCGGCGGCGGCGGCGAGCACCGGATCCTCGGGGTCCGGACCGTTCGAGCCGTAGCGCTGCTGGGTGATGAACAAGCCGTCCGTCCAGTCCACCCGCAGTGCGCCGTCGACCTCGCTCAGGTGCACGGCACCGATCGCACCCCACGCGTCCGGGTTGCTGAGCAGCCAGACGCTCCCATCGCTGGGATGCTGGGCCAGCACCTGGTCGCTGGCCATGGTGGGCATGAAGGCCAACGCCGGCAGCTCAGCCCACGAGTCGCCGCCCGGAGCGCGGTAGGCGACGAACTGCCCGTCCGGCCCGGTCGCTCCCTGCTGGTGCCAGGCCGCGACGAGCCCGCCGCTGGCCAGCCCGAGGAGGTCGCCCTGGCGGCTGTCGCTGTCGCCGAACAGCCGCGTCTCCACGCTGGTGGCACCCGTCGGCATCGGGTTCCCGCTCAACCGGTAGTGGCGCAGGTACACCGGTCCACCACCGCCGAACAGCCAGAGGTCGGATGGGGAGGTCATCACCGCCGCAACGCTGCTCCAGCCGTCGAGCGACTCCGTGGGGAGGTCGACGTTGGAGGTGGCCCCCTCCTGGCTTCGGCGCAGCGCTCGCTCCGGGGAGCGCGGCGAGCGCGAGAGCACCCGCCATGAGCACCGCGACCGGCGTCCGCCAACAAGAACGCTCCACCCGCCCTTCGATGACCGCTCGTACGTCGCATCGCTCAGGGCGTGTGACCGCCTGTTCCTGGCTCTTGGGCGGTTCACCCTCTCGCAATGCCTTGGCGCAGGTGTCGGCGCGACGAGTCGCGGGCTTGACTTCCTGAACAGGACGATCCGTGTGGCGGCTGTCGACCGCAGCCCGGCTCGACGCGGCTGCGACGGGTTCGCACGCCGGCGAGGCGCTTCCGAAAGCGACCATCCCATCGTCGTCGGTGGGTCGTCGCTAGCCTCGCTACCGCACCCACCCACGAGAAAGGGCAAGGCCTTGGCTGGGAAGTTCGTCATCAAGAAGGGAACCACCGGGAAGTTTCGGTTCACTCTGCTGTCGAGGAACGGGCAGGTCGTCGCCACCAGCGACGCGTACGGATCGAAGGCGGCGGCGATGGGCGGGATCCGGTCCGTCCAGAAGCTCGCGGCCGAGGCGAGCATCGAGGACCAGACCACCAAGGAGTGGGCGGCCGGCGAGGCGGCCCGCAAGACTGCCGCCGCAGCCAAGAAGGCCGCTGCGAAGGCGAGGGCGAAGGCGAAGGCGGGCACTCCGAAGGCGAGTTGAGCCGGCCACGGCCGGCCTCGCGCCGGCGCCCTGGAGCAGAGTGTTGACTATCCGGGGAAGCGTGCGGTGATGGGGAGGGGCGATGGCGTCGGCGGCATCCTTTGAACTCGGCCCTCTGGGGCAGGTGAGCTTGGTCGCCGCCGACTTCGAGCGTGCCTTGGCCTTCTATCGCGACAGCCTCGGATTGCCGCTGCTCGCCACCTTCGGTGCCCTCGCCTTCTTCGACCTCGGCGGGACGCGCCTGCTGCTCGAGGCGCGAGAGCGCGAAGAGATGGGCGCGAACTCGGTGCTCTACTTCGCAGTGCCCGACATCCACGTGGCGAGGCAGGCGCTCGTCGCCCGGGGCGTCGACTTCGAGGACGAACCGCATCTCATCCATCGTGAGACGCCGGCTTCTTTGGCCCAGCCGGCGAGGAAGAGTGGATGACCTTCTTCCGGGACACGGAGGGCAACCTGCTCGCGCTTTCGTCACGGGAACGACCGGGTCGGGCCTGACCGCCGGAAAGGCGAGGTGCCAGTCGGGCGATGCGAGCCGTCTTCGTTCTCGTCGGGATGCTGACGCTCCGCAACGTCGCCGGCATCACGTTGGTACCGCAGGACCTCTACGTCCCAGTCAATCTCGCCGTCACCGCCGCTCTCGCCCTCGTGGGGCGGGCCAGCGGGGTGTCCGCCTCCGAGCTCGGGTTGTCCCGGGCGACAGTGGCACGCGGGCTGCGAATCGGGGCGGCGGGAGCGGCGCTGGTCGCCGTCGTGCTGGTCGTGGCCGGAGCCGTTCCGCTGACGAGGCCGCTGTTCGAGGATCAGCGGGTGGCGGACGTCGACAGTGGCGGCGCCCTCGCCTACCAGGCCCTCGTTCGCATCCCGCTCGGCACCGTCGTCCTCGAGGAGTTCGCGTTCCGCGGGGTCCTGCTCGCCGCGCTCGCCCGGCACCGCTCGACCGGCGTAGCCGTTGCCGTCTCCTCGTCGCTGTTCGGTCTCTGGCACATCCGCCCGACGCTGTCCGCCCTGGAGACGAACGAACTGGCCGCCGACCCGATGGCGCGGTTCGCCGCGGTGGCCGCCGCCGTGGCCTTCACCGCCCTCGCCGGCATGGTCTTCTGCGGCCTGCGGCTGGCATCACGAAGCCTCCTCGCTCCCGTCCTCGTCCACACGGCGACGAACAGTGTCTCGATGGTGGTGGCGTACGTCGTGCTGGGCGGGTGACGGGGGATCACCGACTCGGCGCCTTCGAGCGGGATCTCCCGCGTGGCCCCGGTGTCGGCGTCGGAAGAGCTTGTCGGTGTTGCTCTGCACGAGGACCAGCGTCTTGCCGTCGCGGGTGGCGTCGATGCCGTTGACGTTGAAGCCCGGTCCGTACTGGATGTCGCCGCTCAACGGCAAGGTGGCCACCTGCAACGTGCGCCGGTCGACGCGGTAGATGACCGGATTGAGCGAGTCCGTGAAGAAGGCGGAGGAGGGCGTGACGACGACGTCGTTGACGAAGGTGGGCTGGGCCGTGGTAAGGGTGAGAACGGCCAGATCGGCCCCGGTCCTCGCGTCGCCAGCGGTTCTCCCGTCCGAGACCGCGCTACGGCCTGGTCAGCTGGACGTGCTGCTCGCCGTCGGCCTCGGCTAGGACGGACGTCGTGGCGAGCTCGCTCTTCCACCCGCAGCGGCATCGAACCCAGAAGCCCCGGCGCCCGTCACTGTCGAGGGTGAGGCGGACACCGCCGTCGATCCGGTGGCGTTCCCGCTCGCCTCGACGCACACCGCGTACCGGCGTCACTGTTCGCGGCGCTTGCCCGTGTTGCCCGCACCGATTGTGTCGGTCTTTTCGTCCCGTTCCGGAGCAGGCACGACGGCAACAGTACGAACTAGCGAGGCGGTGGACCAACTCGGCCGGTGGTCGCTGTCAGTACCCGTTCAGAACGGCGAGGCCTGGGTACAGGGGAGAAAAACCGAGGAGAGACCATGAATCGATTCCGCCGCTCCCTCGCTGTCGCCCTCGTCGCCATGCTGCCCGTCGCCGGCGGTGCCTGCTCCGACGACGACCAGGATGGCGAGGCGGAGCTCGAAGCACCCGAGGTCGACGTCCGGTCCGACGACGACACGAACACCGAGCCGACCGAGCCATAGCGGTACATCGGCGCCACCACGGGCCTCGGCCCTACGTGGCCCGGCTCACCGAGCTCATGTTGAAGCGCTCCACCCGCAGGGGCGGTGCCTTGACGAGGCGGAAGTAGTCGGCGTACTCGCGGGGCAGCGTGGGCCCTGAGCGGCCGACCTGCACCGTCTGGGCCAGCATGTCGAGCGGGCTCATGTTGTAGCGGAAGTTGTTCACCGCTCCCTTCACCTGGCCGTCCTCCACCAGGAACACGCCGTCGCGGGTGAGGCCGGTGAGCAGCAGGGTCTGGGGGTCGACCTCGCGGATGTACCAGAAGCAGGTGACGAGCAGGGCGCGCTCCGTGGAGTTCACCATTTGGTCCACGTCGGGGCCCTGTTCCGATGCGAGGACGAGGTTGTCGACGTAGGGGGTGAGCGGCGCTCCCGTCTTTGCCGCCCAGTATCGGGTGGTGACGAGCGCCTCCAGCACGCCGTCGCGCACCCAGTCGGTGCGGCTCGTCTCCTGGCCGTTGTCGAAGACCGACCCGTGGCTGCTCGACGCCGCCGCCAGGACGAAGGGGGTGACCTCGAGGCCGGGCTCGGCGGGATCGGAGTAGAGGGTCAGCCCCGGAGGGCAGATGCGGTCACCGATCCGGTTGCCCCCTCCCGGCCGACTGAACACCGTGCGCCCCTCGTCGGCCTCACGCGCCGTGGCCGACCAGTAGGCGGCAACGAGCATGTCGGCCACCGCCCCCGGCTCGAGCACGACTTCGTAGCGCCCGGCCGGCAGCTCGAGCGACGTGGCCGACCACTCCAACCGCTGAGCCAGGCGGTCGTAGTGGGCCGGAAGGTCCACGTCGGCGAAGCTTGCGCTGGCCTCGCCCACCCACGCCGAGTGGGCGAAGTCGGGCGTCTTGGCCGTCACCTCCAAGCGCCCCTCTCTTTGGGTGTGCCGCCGGCGCAGCCCCGTCGACGACGCGAGGTACCGCGTGGACGTGACGTGCTCGGCGTACCCGAACAGGGCCACGTCGTCCTTGGCCGCTCGCGTGAACGTCTGGCCCAGCGCCGGCGCCATGCCCGCGAACACGTCGATGCCGGGGGCCTCCACCGCGGCGCCCCACTCGGGGGGCTCCCCGGCGCCTTCCAGGAGCGGCATGAAGTCCTCGGCCTCCGGCTGGCCCTCGCAGGCCGCCTCCGACCGGCGCACCAGCGACTCGAGCCGATCGTCTGGGAAGTGGGTGGCCCCGGCCGTGCCGACCCTCCGCCCGACGATGGAGATGACGAACAGCTCGGCGGCACGGGAGACACCGTTGGTGGTCGAGGTGTTGTTGGCCCAGCGGACATTGGCCTGCGACGACTCGGAGGCCACGACGATGCACGCGTCGGCACGGGAGAGGGCCAGGACACGCTCGAGGGCGTCCTCGATCATCTTGCCCCCTCCTCGCCGGTGTTGAGCACGTTGACCTGGCGGAACAGGGCTGCGGGGGCACCGTGGCTCACGGGGGCGATCTGGCCCGGCTGGCCCTTCCCGCAGTTGAACGCCCCGGCCAGGACCCAGGTGGACGGTCCGCCCACCGCCTCCATGGCGTTCCAGAACTCCGTGGTGACGCCCTGGTAGGCCACGTCCTTGAGCTGACCGGCCAGCCGCCCCCCTCGGATCTCGTAGAACTGCTGCGCCGTGAACTGGAAGTTGTAGCGCTGCATGTCGATGCTCCAGCTCTTGTCGCCCACCACGTAGATCCCCCGTTCCACCCCGCCCAGCAGGTCGTCGAGGCCCACGTCGTCGGCAGACGGCTGGAGCGACACGTTCGGCATCCGCTGGAGGGGGACGTGGTGGGCGGAGTCGGCGTAGGCGCACCCGTTGGAGCGCCCGAAGCCCTGCCGGGCCGCCATCTGGCGGTTGAGCTGGTAGCCCACCAGCACGCCGTCTCGGATCAGGTCCCACTGCTGGGCGGCCACGCCCTCGTCGTCCCACGCCACCGTGGACAGACCGTGCTCCACCACGCGGTCGCCGGTGACGTGCATCAACGGCGAGCCGTATTGCAACGAGCCGAGATGCTCGAGGGTGGCGAAGGAAGTTCCCGCGTAGTTGGCCTCGTAGCCCAGCACCCGATCGAGCTCGGTGGCGTGGCCGATGGACTCGTGGATGGTGAGCCACAGGTTGGTGGGGTGGATGACCAGGTCGTAGCGGCCCGGCCGCACCGAGGGGGCAGCCAGCTTCTCCTCGAGCAGCGTCGGGACCTGCCCGGCGTCGGCCCAGTAGTCGTAGCCGTCCGTGAAGTGCTCCCACCCCCGGCCCACCGGCACGGCGCCGGAGCGCATCGTCTCGAACGCCCCCTGGTCCTTGTCGATGCGCACGGCCTCGAAGTTGCCGCCCACCCGCACCCGCTGCTGCGTGAGCTCGGCCCCGTCGAGGTTGGCGAAGTACTTGCCCTCCAGCACCTGGCTCGCGTCGAAGTCCACGTGGTCGACCTTTCCCGATCCGAGGACCCGGTCGTTGACCGCCACCAACAAGGCAACCTTGTCGGCGTCGGGGACCATGAAGGGGTCCACCGCGTACGAGGAGAGCCAAGTCCCCTGATGGGCGGGCTCGGGAGCGAGCTCCACCGGCTCGGAGTTGAGCGGGGCCAGGACGCGCGCCACCCGGACGGCGTCGGCGGCGGCGTCGGCGGCTGTGTCAGGACGGAGGTCGACGCTCGAGGCGAACCCCCACGCACCCTGATGGACGACGCGGACGGCGAAGCCGACGTCCTCACTGTCCACCAACCGCTCCAGGTTCCGATCGCGCACCTTGACCGTCTGGCTCCGGTGGCGCTCGAGACGGAAGTCGGCGTAGGCGGCGCCCAGCTCCTTGGCGCGGCTGAGCGCGGCGTCGGCGAGGTGCCTGTAGGGGAGCTCCAGAAAGGCGGGATCGAGATCTGGCATTGCGCGCACCCTAGAGGCTTCGGGGGAGGCGCAGGAACGCCAGAATGAAGTGATGACCCCCGGGTACTCCAGGACTCCGCTCGCCAAGAAGCTCGGGGTGAAGGCGGGTCACCTGGTCGCACTGAGCGGGGCTCCGGAGGGGTGGGCTATCCCGGAGCGATCCGGGAGTGAGCGTGCGCCGGGACCTGGGTGGAGCACCGGACGTCGTGATCGCCTTCGTTCGCTCACGGTCCGAGTTGCGCACGAACAAGGCGGGTCTGCTCGAGGCGCTCGGGGCCCAAGGGGCGCTGTGGGTGGCATGGCCGAGGAAGGCCGGCGGGCACGTGAGCGATGTCACCGAGCAGTCGCTGCGAGACGAGCTGCTGCCGGCCGGGCTCGTCGACACGAAGGTCGCGGCGCTCGACGACGACTGGTCCGGCTTGCGGTTCGTGTGGCGGAGGGAGCGTCGAGGGTAGATCGCCGGGCAGCACCGGAAGCGTTAGCGGGCAGCCGTCATCTAGAGAGAGGCGGCGCGACGAGCATGGTGCGGATCAGGTGCGTAGCACGCGGACGGCGAGGAGCTTGGCATGGAGGTAGGCATGGACCAGATGATCCAGCTGGTGGGTGCGGCCCTGATCCTGACAGCTTTCGTGCTTGGCCAGACGGATCGGCTGCAGCCCTCGTCGGCCGCCTACCTCACGCTCAACTTGCTCGGCGGCTTGATCCTTGCGGCGGTCGCTGCGCTCGATCTGGACCTGGGCTTCCTCGTGCTCGAATCGGTGTGGGCCGCCGTCTCCGCTGCCGGCCTCGTCCGCTTGGTCCAAGCTGGCCGCCGAGCCACCCAGGGCGCCCACGAGGGGAACGTGAAGTGATCCCGCACGGCACGCCGAGGCGGCGTCGCCGATGCAGCCAACCGGCGATGAGGGACGCCCGAAGAGGTGGCGTTCGGGGTGGGCTTGTCGGCCACCGGGACCCGGACGACGAGCGGGACGCCAGCCGATCCGGTCGAACTGTTGTGGTTGTGACGGAGCTTGCCGCCTCCGACGTCGCTCCCGCGCGCTGCTGAACAAGGCGGTGTGTGTCTGCGTGCCACGCGCCGGGTAGACAACGGACCGTGGTCGGATTGGACGCTTTCCTTCGGTGATCCTCCGGCGCCTCGCCCGCCCGATGCTCGCCGCTGTGTTCGTGACGAGCAGCATCGATGTGCTTCGGCGCCCCGGCCCCCGGGTGAAGGTGGCCGCGCCGGTCGCCACGAAGCTGGCCGAGCCCCTACCGCTGCCGTCGGACCCGGAGCAGCTCGTAAAGATCAACGCCACGGTGCAGCTGGTCGGCGGGTCGCTTCTGGCGCTCGGCCGCTTCCCGCGGCTCGCCGCCACTGCCCTGGCTGCTTCCTTGATCCCCACCACACTGGCGGGTCATCGGTTCTGGGACTACGACGATCCCGCCCAGCGGTCTCAGCAGCAGATCCATTTCCTCAAGAACGTCGGCCTGCTGGGCGGCCTGATCGTCGCCATCCTCGACACCGAGGGTGCCCCGTCGCTCCGGTGGCGGGCCAAGCGGGCTGCTGACCAGGCGCGAAGGAGGGTGTCGGCGGCGACAGAACTGCTTCCGATCGACTGACGCGTGTACCCGCCGTGGTGCGCCGTGGCCGCGCACAGACGCGGTTGGCAAACGGACGTGTCAAGGGCCTCAGTCGCGCGGCGACCTTGCCTGTTCGCGACGGTTGACCCTCAGCAACGAACCGGGCCGCCTGCTCGAGCAGGTACGAGCGGGCGTGCACGGCGTCCCTGTCGACGGCCTTCACGAAGACCCACTTCCGCATCCGGGCCTTGCCATAGGGCTGAAAGGGCTCGAAACCCTCCTTCTTGATCAGCGCCGCCACGACCTCGCCCGGCAGCTTCAGGCCCACGCCGTCGCCGTAGGCGCAGGCGAACAACTTTCCTCCTGCGTACAGCGCCGGGTAGCCGAACATCTTGCCGACCCTGGTGTCGGGCAGCTCGTCGGCCGACTCCATGAGCGCCGTAGCGACCTCGGTGTTCCAGCGCGTCTCAGGGCCCATGATCGCCCCACCACCGCTCGATCTCCGAGGCCAGCTCCTCGGGAGCGTCCTCTTGGAGGTAGTGGCCGGCCCGCTCGAAAACCGCGCTGTGGTGGCGCGGGAAGGCCGCCTCCAGCCGGTGCCGCTCGGCGTGGCGGAAGGCGACGTCGCGCCCGCCCCAGGCGATGAGCGCCGGGAGGTGGGCAAGTTGGCTGAGACCGGCTTCCACCTCGGCGAGGAACGTGCGGCTGGCCATGATCTCGCGCTGGAACACGTACGTCGGCATCCGGGCATCGGGTGTCGGGAACGGGCGCCGGTAGTGGACCATCTCCGGCCGGGACAGCCTCCGGCTCGTGCCGGCGGGGATCACGACGTTGACGAACGCGTTCATGCGGCGGATGGCGATGCGCCCGACGTCTCCGCCCATGATCCGGGAGAACCACTCGAAGTGACGGTCACCGTCGACGGGCCAGGCGAAGGTGTTGGCGATGACCAGGGCCCGGACGCGCTCGGGGTGGCGGCTGGCGACGGCGAGCCCGATGGGGCCGCCCCAGTCGTGCAACACGGGGGTGAAGGAGTCGAGGCCGAGCTCGGCGACGAAGCGCTCCACCACGCCTGCGTGCTCGACCGGGGTGAACCGGTAGCCGGGCGGGGCGCTCGACAGGCCGAAGCCGGGGTAGTCGAGGGCGACGCAGCGGAAGCGGTGACGCAACCGGGCGATCACGCGGCGGTAGAGGAACGACCAGGTTGGGTTGCCGTGCAGCAGGAGCAGGACCGGGCCTTCTCCCTCGTCGACGTAGTGGAGCCGGCACCCGTCCAGGTCGACGAACCGGCTCTCATAGGGGAACAACTGGGTCGAGACCCAATCGGGCCGCCCGGTCGCTTCCGCGGACCTCACGTCCGGTTCGCTCATGTCACAGCCTCCCGTTCGAACGTGGGCGCGCCGGGGGGCGGCGGATGGCCGAGGCCGTAGCGCACGCCGTCCTCGACATACGCCTTGAGGCGCACCCCGAGCAGGTCCCGCCAGCCGAGCCCGTAGTTGCGCTCCGTCTCGGCGTCGATGTGCCCGAACGCCTCGTGAGAGAGGCGCAGCCGCGTGGAACGGCCCTCGATCGGGTCCAGCCGAAACCGGCTGACGCCGACCACCGCTCCCGTCATCCCCATGGACCCCTGGATCTCGAGGCGCCGGCCCCGCTCAACAGTGCTCACGACGCCCCACACTGCCCCCTGCCCCTCGGCCCAGTCCTCCCTGAACACCCCGCCGGGCCAGGGCTCGAGCACCAACGTGGTGGCCGCCCCCTGCAGGTACGGGGAGCCCCACCACGCCTCGAGCTCCTCGGTCAAGGCCCCCCATACCCGCTCCGGCGGCGCCTCGATCTCCACCTCCTGTTCGACGTGCACGCTGGTTGTCTCGGCAGGCACGGCCCGTCCTCCTTTCTGTTCGACGTGTCGCTTCAGCCCGGTCAGCGACGTTGCGAATCCCGCCTCGTAGGGTCGGATCCAGCGCTCGGCGATCTGCTGGATGGGCACGGCGTTCAGGTGGTTCCACCGCTCCCGGCCCCGGCGGCGCACCACGACCAGCCCCGCGTGCTCCAGCACGCCGAGGTGCTTCATCACGGCGAACCGGGTGACCTCGAAGGCCTCGCTCAGCTCACCGGTGGTCCGGGCCCGCTCCCGGAGAAGGTCGAGGATGCGTCGCCGGGTCGGGTCGGCGAGCGCCTTCCAGACCGCCCCCGGGTCTCGACGAGACATGTGACCATTTAGTCACACTTCACAGGACGCGTCAAGGGCGGAGCATGGGCGGCGACGGCCGGGCGGGTCTCGGTACGGGGAGCGATCGGTAGAGTCGGGCATGGCCGAGAAACGCCGGCGGGCGCTGCGAAGAGGTTCGCAGGCTGCGACGACCGCTCCCCCCGTGGGTGGGCGTGGCGCCGGCGGGGGCGGCGGGGTTCTGGAGGAGATCCATGCGCTCGTCGACGCCCCGCTGGCCGACTTGGTGGGCACGGCCGAGGAACGGGCCGAGGTGGAGGAGCTGTCCCGGCAAGCCGTCGCCGTCCCGGCGATGGCGCGCTTGCGCCAAGTCGTGGCCTTCGTGGGGACAGGGTGTCCGGCGACCCAGGCTGGCAACCTCAAGGCCGCCGATGCACTGGCACTGGCGAGGCGCCTCGGCCCCGCCGGGGACGTACCTGAGAAGGTGCGCTCCATGGAGGAGCTCCCGAACGCAGCACATGCCTTCCGCTGGGCGGCGGCCGCTGAGTTCCTGGCATGGCGAGGCACCAAGATCGTGGGCGGACCGCTTGCCTCCGACCTCGAGAGCGACCCGCTCGCCGCCTGGTTCACGGCCACGCTCACGCTGGTCGAGCACGGCGTGCTCGACGGCTTCCGTCAGGGTTGGCGGAAGTCGTACGTGGAGCTGCTCGACGGCGCAGCTGCAGGCCTTGTCGTGTCCCTGGCCGAGGCCGGGGGTCGAGCCCCGATCGCCGCTGTCGACGAGGGCGCCTGGGAGCAGGTGGCGGCGGCCTACGGTTACGAGCCCGACGACGACGCCGAGCGCGCCCACGTCGTCAAGCTGGTTCGGGCGATGGTGCGACAGTTCGGGGATGCCGGCGTGATGCGCCAGGTCGACGACGAGGTCGTACTCACCGATCTGGGCTTCGCCCTCGCTGCCGTCGTCACCCTGGCGAGTGCCGACGACGACGAGGACGACCTCGACCTGGTGGACACCGATGCTCAATCCCTGCTGCTGGTGTGCGTCGAGGAGATGGAGCTCGCTGACGCCGGGCCACGCCTGCGTGGGTGGTGCGCTGCTCGTCCGGCCGACCAGGCGGTCAACGAGCTGTGTGAGGCGATGATGGAGGAACACGACCCCGACGTATGGGATCTGGGTTTTCAGGCACTGGAGATGATCGCGATCCGGCCGTCGCCGAGCCCGCCGTCCGCCGGCTTCGGTCGCATCCCGGCCTGCGCCCCCTGGCCACGGCGTGGCTGGCAGACGACCGCTCGACGTCCCCCGGCGGGCCCTGGGTAGGCGGCGCCTCGGGCAATACCGAGCCCGACGCCCGTCAGCCTCGCCGGCGGCGGGCGCTGCTCGCCGACATTGCACGCCCCGACGGCTACGCACTGCTCCCTGCAACGATCCCGCGACAGGGTCGGGCAGGTGAGCCGGCGCCATGACTGCCACGATGTTGAGGATGGTCGCTGCTCGCGAACCCCGTTCGTACCCCGGGTGGCTGCTCGACGAGATGGTGAATGCCGGCAGGGAGAACCTCGACGCCAGCCATGTTGCGCGCTACGACGTGAAAGAGGACGCCGGCGCCGCCGATGAGATCGTCCTCCTCACGCAGCTGGGCCTCAACCGAGAATCGGTGGTCGTCGACTTCGGCGCTGGCACGGGGCAGTTCGCCGTGGCAGCGGCCTCGGCATGTGCCCGGGTCGTCGCCGTCGACGTGTCACCGGTAATGCTGGGCTCTTTACGGGCCAGGGTCAGCGCCGCGCAGTTGACCAACGTCGATGTGGTCCGAGCGGGCTTCCTCACCTACGAGCACTGCGGCAGCCCGGCCGACTTCGTCTACTCCAGATACGCCCTCCATCACCTGCCCGACTTCTGGAAGGCCGTCGCGCTGGCGCGACTCCATCGGATCCTCCGGCCCGGAGGCGTGCTCCGCCTGTGGGATGCCGTCTACAGCTTCGAGCCGACAGCAGCGGAGGATTGCATCGAAGCGTGGTGCGCGACCGGCGGTGACGACGCCGAGGGTGGTTGGACTCGGGCCGAGCTCGAGGAACACGTACGTGACGAGCACTCGACGTTCACTTGGCTCCTCGAGCCCATGATCGAGCGAAGCGGCTTCGAGATCGAGGACGCCGTGTACTCAGACGACGGCATCTTCGCGAAGTACGTCGTGCGACGGCCCTGATCCGCTCGGCCGAAAGCGGGGTTGTGGGAGCAGCGCTCCACCGTCACTTCGGGAGCAGTTCGTCGTTCCCGGGGGTATCCTCGTCGGGGGACATGAGTCAACGCGGTGCCAGCTTGCTGGGACGAGGATTCCGGCGGCGTGAAGAGTTCCGTCGCCACGCGGTCGCGCCCCCCGGAGGAGAACCGTGAGGAAGAGCCATGCCGTCGTCCTTGCCACCGTCCTCGCCGTGACGGCCCTCCCGGCCCGGAGCGCGCTGGTGGGGGACGTGGCGGCGAGCAGTGAGAACGTCGAACGGGTCGGCGGGGACCAGGGAAGGCCCGGAGGCCACGTCGTGGTCGAGGGGAACCGCCTCTATGTCGGGTCCGATGGACTCGGGTTGCGCATCTACGACATCTCCGACCCGGCGACACCCCGATTCCTCGGTGAGTACACGCCCGCCCTCGGCGGTGACGCCCGTCCCCGAACCGACGCCGTCCCCGACGCCGCCGTGTTCGGCAACCGCCATCTCGCCGTCGTCAACGGGACGGGCAGGGTGCCCGGCCTCACCCCGGTCACCGAGTTCCTCGACGTCACCAACCCCGCCGTCCCGATCGTGCTCCACACGTTCGCCGGTCCCGACGATGGCGAGGCGCACAACGGTGACATCGTCGACGAACGGGCGTTGTGGGTCCCGTCAGGAGGGGGCGGGAACGACGGGCTGCGCATCTACGACATGCGCCCGCTCCTCGCCTCACCCCCCTCCGCGCCGGAGGCCACCTTCGGTGGGAACCCGGTGACCCTGTGGCGCTCGTCGCCACATCGCAAGGGACGCCCGGTGGGCGAGGAGTTCACCCACACCCACGACGTGTCCGTCTACCCGAACTACGAGATGGTCGTCGACGGCCAGCGCGTGCGGCGCGACATCCTCCTCCTGGCCGAGGGCGGGCAATACGCCGAGGACGCAGGCGACACGGGGAGCATCTTCGTCATCGACGTCACCAACCCCACCCAGCCGGTGGTCCTCAACCGCTGGCTCCACCACCGGGGCGAGGGCCACCATCCCATCCGCTACCACCACGAGGCCCAGTTCCTCGACGGCGACCCGCGGGTCATGCTGGTGACCGACGAGGATCTCCACAACGGGTGCGGCTCCGCCGGCGGGATCGTCGCCCTCCGGGTCTCCGACGACCTCGAGTCCGCCACCGAGCTGAGCGAGTGGTTCATCCCCGAGGGCACGCCCGCGCCCTCGTGCTCGGTCCACGTGTTCTCCTCCTCGGGGAGCCTGGTCTTCCTGGGCTCCTTCAACGCCGGGCTCCAGGTCGTCGACTACGCCGACGCCGCCCGTCCGAGGCAGGTCGGCCACTACATCGCGCCAGGGACGGTGGCGTGGGGGGCGCAGCACCACCGGGGCTACGTCTACGTGGGCGATACGGCTCGCGGGCTCGACGTGTTCCGCTACACCGGGCCCCAACCGGCCAACCCCGCATCGCCGGTTCCTTTGCCCTCACCTGTCACGACGACAGTCGGGGGCGTCATCCCGTAGCGGCGGAGCGAGTGGGATTCGTACCCACGGGACTTGACGCGGCGAGCAGCAGGAACTCGTCGTAGCGCGACAGCTCCCATCGCCACGCCGGCTCCTTCCCGGGTCAGTCGGGCGACCGCTGGTAAGCGTCGAGCCGTCGCCGGCGCATCTTGAGCTCGGCGGCGACACGACCGATCTGCATCGAGGCGGAGCGTTCCGCATTCGTCACGCCCTCGATCGTCACTGACGGACGCGGTTGTCGCACCGGCGAACAGCGGTAGAGGCGGGACCGCGATCAGGCGCCGGCGTACAGCCACCACGGCGGCCGTCCCACAGGGTCGCGACCACGAGAACCGTTCCAGAGCGCAGTTCTGGGCTACGGCCTTGGCCTCGGACCGACTCCCGGCAGCCGTGGTTGTGGCCGGCAAGGGCCGGCGCGCGTGCGGGTCAGGCAGAAGCGATCGTACGAACGGCGTCGGACCCGAGAAAGCGATCGCGCAACGTCGGATCGGAGAGGTTGGCAAGGACGCGGCCGACGGCGCCTCGAGCGC
>JALYMX010000248.1 GCA_030773495.1 Actinomycetota bacterium
CGGGGTGGTCGCCGGAGGTCTCGACGTTGAAGCCGTACTCGTAGACGAGGGCGCCGCCGTAGATGGCGCCGTAGGCGACCAGCGTCCCGACGAGCACCGACAGCACGAGTGGCACCGGGCCGGTGGCACCGTCGTCCCACTGGCCGAGGCGAACGGCGATGTCGACGAGCACCAGCACGGTGACGGCGACCATCACCGCCATGTGCCAGTTCGCCGTCCGCCACGCCTGCGTGCCCCGGGGCGTCGACTTCCACCAGTCCCAGAACCCGGTCAGCGCGGTGGGGAGGGAGACGACGGCGCCGGCGATCAGGACATGGGTGGCCGAGACGAAGAAGTCGCGACCGACGGTGGAGTCGTCGCCGGCCACCGCCGACACCACGTCGAACACCATGGCGAAGACGTAGGCGGCAACCGGGAAGTCGGTGAGCGGGGGGTGGAAGGGCTTGCCGGCGAACCCCCGCAGGCCCTTGAACTTCCGCCCCTTCACGCTGAGGCCCGGCTTGATCGAGAACAGGCGGGGCATTTGCTACCTCCTCTTCGTCACTCCTCGGCCCGGGCCGTCGTGGGCGCCGCCGGCGCGGCGGGCTGCGGCAACCGCCAAGCGTTGCCGGGGGCGGTCCCGCGCAGCTGGTCGAGAGCGCGACGGGCGAGGACCTGCTGGGCGGTCACCGCGCGGGCGGAGCGGCGCCGGCCGACGAAGCTCACCGCCCAGCCGATCAGCGTCGTCGTGCGGTTCTTGAACCCGATCAGGTAATACAGGTGCACGGCCAGCCAGGCCACCCAGGCCACGAACCCTGCGAAGCGGATCGGGCCCACGGCGGCCACCGCGTAGAACCGCGACACCGTGGCCATGCTGCCCTTGTCCCGGTAGTGGAACCGCTTCCCGGCCGGCTCCCCGGCCAGGCGGGCCACGATCTGGCGGGCGGCGTGGCGGCCGCCCTGCATGGCGACCTGGGCCAGGCCGGGCAGGTCGTCGAGGGCCATCAAGTCGCCGATCACGAAGACCTCGGGGTGCCCCGGGAGCGAGCAGTCGGGCTGGACGCGCACCCGCCCGGCCCGGTCCAGCTCGGCGCCGGACTGCTCGGCTAGGCGGGCGCCGAGAGGCGAGGCGGCCACGCCGGCCGCCCAGATCTTGCAGGACGCCCCGATGCGACGCGTCCTCCCGTCCCCGTCGACCACGTCCACCCCGGTCTCGTCGATCCCCACGACCTCGGCACCGAGCTGGACGTCGACGCCGATCTGCTCGAGCTTGCGCTGCGCCTTGCGCGCCATGCGCGGCCCGAACGGGCCGGGCAGCGAGGGCGCGGCGTCGATCAGCACGATGCGGGCGCGCGTGGTGTCGATGGAGCGGAACTCGTCGTGCAGCACCCGGTGGGCGAGCTCGGAGATCTGCCCCGCCATCTCCACGCCGGTCGGCCCCGCCCCGACCACCACGAAGGTGAGCAGGCGGTCCACCTCGGCCGGGTCCTCCTCGAGCTCGGCCAGCTCGAAGGCCGAGAAGATCCGCGCTCGGATCTCCAGGGCGTCGTCGATGGTCTTCAGCCCCGGGGCGTGGTCGGCGAAGCGGTCGTTGCCGAAGTACGACTGGCCGGCGCCGGCGGCCACGATGAGGCTGTCGTAGCCCACCATGTTGGTCTTCGCCGCCGTGGTGAACACCACCCGGCGGGCGGCGAGGTCGATGTCGACGACGTCGCCGAGCAGCACCCGGACGTTGCGCTGGCGGCGCAGCACCTCGCGCGTGGCCGGCGCGATCTCTCCCGAGGCCAGCACGCCGGTGGCCACCTGGTAGAGGAGGGGCTGGAACAGGTGCTGGGTCGTGCGGGACACGATGGTGACCTCCACCGGCGCGTCCCGCAGCGCCCGGGTGGCGAACAGGCCACCGAAGCCGGACCCGATCACGACGACGCGATGGGGCGCGGCTGGTGACGTCGTCGTGGTCATGGCCCGCCGACACTAGGGCATCGGCCCGAGCCCTCGGTGCTAGGCGGCCAGCGGCGTGTGCTCGCTCGCCACCGCCTCGTGCCGCAGCGGAGGACCGGGCGGCGTGCCGTCGCCGAAGGGCCGACCGCCGAGCGCCTCGCGGCCGTGGGCGGTGAGCCAACCCCGCAGGTCGGGGCCGGCGGGGACGATGCCAGTGGGGTTGAGGTCGGTGTGGACCACGTAGTAGTGGCGCTTCACGTGGTCGAAGTCGACCGTGTCCCCGAACCCCGGCGTCTGGAACAGGTCGCGTGCGTAGGCCCACAGCACCGGCATCTCGGTGAGCTTGTGGCGGTTGCACTTGAAATGTCCGTGGTAGACGGGGTCGAAGCGGACCAGGGTCGTGAACAGGCGGACGTCGGCCTCGGTGATGGTGTCGCCCACCAGGTAGCGCCGGCGCTCCAGGCGCTCCGAGAGCCAGTCGAGGCGGTGGAACAGACGCCGGTAGGCCTTCTCGTAGGCCTCCTGGGTGCCGGCGAAGCCGCAGCGGTAGACGCCGTTGTTCACGTCCCGGAAGATGACGGCGTTGATCTCGTCGATCTCGTCGCGCTGCTCCTCGGGGTACAGGTCGGGCGCCCCCGGCCGGTGGTGGGCCCGCCACTCCGTCGAGAAGTCGAGGGTCATCTGGGCGTAGTCGTTGGTGACCACGTGGCCGGTCGGGATGTCGACGATGGCGGGCACGGTGATGCCACGGTCGTAGTCGAGGAACCGGCCCCGGTAGGCCTGCTCCAGGCGCTCGATGCCGAGCACCGGGTCGCGCCCGCCCGGGTCGAGGTCGAACCTCCAGCTGCGCTCGTCGTGAGTGGGGCCGGCGACGCCCATGGACAGCGCCGACTCGAGGCCGAGCAGCCGTCGCACGATGATCGCCCGGTTGGCCCAGGGGCAGGCCCGGCTCACGACGAGCCGGTACCTGCCCCGCTCCACGGGGTAGCCGTCGCGTGCGTCGGCGGTGATTCGGGTCGTGATGTAGTTGGTGTCGCGGGTGAACTCGCCAGTGGGGTTGACGTAGGTGCCGCTCCGCTCCGTGGTCTGCGTCATGGCGCTCTTCATTCCCCCGGTGGCTGGACGCCTCACTCGAAGCGCTCGGCGATCACGTCGACCAGGCGCCGGCCGGCGTCGACGGGGGAGGCGTCGGCCCGCTCGAGCAGCACGCCCACGGACAGCAACAGCAGCCCCCCGGCGGCCAGCCAGCCCCACGTGGGCACGCCGGCCAGCGCCCCGAGGGATTCCACCAGGGTGACCGAGACGACCAGGGCGGTGCCCAGGAACAGGGGGCCGGCCAGGCGCCGCCACCCGCCGGCGGCCACGGCGACCACGCCGACGGCGCCGGCCAGCAGGGCGTGCC
>JALYMX010000249.1 GCA_030773495.1 Actinomycetota bacterium
GGGCGGGCGGCCCGTGGAGCTGGGCGGGTTGACCGCCGCGCTCGAGCAGGCCGACCTCCTGCTCACCTGCACCGGCTCGCCCGCCGCGCTGCTCCACGCCGACGACCTGGAGCCGGTCATGGCTGCCCGCCCCCACCGGCCGCTGCTGGTCGTCGACATCGCCGTCCCCCGCGACGTCGACGCCGACGTGGGCGCCCTCGACGGCGTGACCCTGCTCGACATGGACGACCTCAAGGCCTTCGCCGAGGTGGGCCTGGCCGGCCGGCGCCGGGAGATCGACCGGGTCGAGGCCATCGTCGACGAGGAGGTCGAGCGGTACGTCGCGGTGGCCAGCGCCCGCCAGGCGGCGCCGCTGGTGATCGCGCTGCGCGCCCGTGCCGAGGACGTGCGGGCCGCCGAGCTGGAGCGGTTCCGGCCCCGCCTCGACGGGTTGGACCCCGAGCAGCGCCAGGCCGTGGAGGCCCTCACCCGCTCGCTGCTGGCCAAGGTGCTCCACGAGCCCACCGTCCGCCTGAAGGACGCGGCGGGGACGGCTCGCGGCGAGCGCCTGGCCGAGGCGCTGCGGGCGCTGTTCGACCTCGGGTAGCGCGTGCTCCGGGCGGCGACCCGGGGGAGCGCCCTGGCCCTGCAGCAGACGCGCACCGTGGAGGCCCTCCTGGGGAGACCCGTGGAGGCGGTGGTGGTGGAGACGACGGGCGACCGCCGCCGCGACGCGCCCATCTGGGAGATCGGCGGGCGGGGGGTGTTCGCCAAGGAGGTGCAGGCCGCCGTCCTCGACGGCCGGGCCGACGTCGCCGTGCACTCGGCCAAGGACCTGCCCTCGTCGGTACCCGACGGCCTCGTGCTGGCCGCCGTGCCACGGCGCGCCGACCCCCGCGACGTCCTCGTGGGCGCCACCCTCGACGATCTGGCCCCCGGGGCCCTGGTGGCGACCGGGTCGGTGCGCCGGCGGGCCCAGCTGGCGTGGCTGCGCCCCGACCTGACCTTCACCGGCCTGCGGGGCAACATCGAGACCCGTCTGGCCCGCGCCGGGCGCTACGCCGCCATCGTGACGGCGGCCGCCGCCCTGGACCGGCTGGGCCGCTCGGCGGCGGTGGCCCAGGTCCTCGACCCCGCCGTGGTCGTGCCCCAGGTGGGCCAGGGGGCGTTGGCCATCGAGGCCCGCGAGGGCGACGACGAGGTGCTCGACGCCCTGTGCGCCGTGGAGCACGGGCCGTCCCGGCTCGCCGTCGATGCCGAGCGGGCGTACCTGGCCGAGCTCGGCGGGGGCTGCGACCTCCCTGTCGGCGCCCACGCCGTGGTCGGCGACGACGGCACCATCACCCTCACCGCCGTGCTGGCCACCCTCGAAGGCCGCATCGTCCTGCGGGCCTCCGGCGCCGGTCGCGACCCGGCGGCGCTCGGCTGCCGGGTGGCCCGCCACCTCCTCGACGAGGCGGGAGGGACGTGGCTGCTGGAAGGCCTGCGGGGCCTGGCATGACGGCGCCGGCGGGCGCCCGGCGGCCGGCGGTGGAGCGGGCATGACCGTCTATCTGGTGGGCGCCGGCCCGGGCGACCCCGGCCTGCTCACCGTGCGGGGGGCCGAGGTGCTGGCCGGCGCCGACGTGGTGGTCCACGACCGCCTGGCCGAGCCGTCCCTGCTGGACCACGCGCCGGCCGGCGCCGAACGGGTGGACGTGGGCAAGAGGCCCGGCTCGCCCGTCGACCAGGGCGGGATCAACGCCCTGCTCGTCGAGCGGGGGAAGGCCGGGCTCGAGGTGGTGCGCCTGAAGGGGGGCGACCCCTTCGTGTTCGGCCGGGGCGGCGAGGAGGCGCTCGCCCTGCTGGAGGCCGGCGTGGCCTTCGAGGTCGTGCCCGGCGTGTCCTCGGCGGTCGCCGCCCCCGCCTACGCCGGGGTGCCGCTCACCCACCGGGGCCTGTCCACCTCGTTCACCGTGCTGACCGGCCACCGCGAGCACGACGCCGACCGCGCCACCGACTGGGAGGCGCTGGCCCGCGCTGGCGGCACCATCGTCGTGCTGATGGGAGTGGCCCACCGGGCCGACTTCGTCCCCCGCCTGGTGGCCGGCGGGCTGGCCGAGGACACGCCGGTCCTCGCCGTTCGGTGGGGTACCCGGCCCGACCAGCGCAGCGTGCGCACCACGCTGGCCGACCTGCCCCACGCCGAGCTGGAGCCTCCCGTCACCATGGTGATCGGCCGGGTGGCGGGCCTCGACCTGGGCTGGTTCGAGCGGCGCCCGTTGTTCGGCCGCCGCGTCGTCGTCACCCGCACCCGCCAGCAGGCCCCCGAGCTGGCCCGCCGGCTGGCCGCCGCCGGTGCCGTGGCCGTCGAGGTCCCCACCATCGCCGTCGTCGACCCGGCCGACGGGGGTGGCGCCCTGCGCGAGGCCGCCGCCCGCCTGGCGTCGTACGACTGGGTGGCCTTCACGTCGGCCAACGCCGTCGAGCGCCTGCTGGCCCTCGTGCCCGACGCCCGTGCCTTCGGCCCCGCCCGCGTGGCCGCCGTCGGCCCCGGGACGGCCGACGCCCTGGCCCGTGCCCGGCTGGTGCCCGACCTCGTCCC
>JALYMX010000250.1 GCA_030773495.1 Actinomycetota bacterium
GCAGCGAGTCGAGGCCCGCAACCCAGTCGCGAATCCACGGGTCGGCGTCCCATCCCTCGAGTCGTGGTGCGAACAGAGGGGTGAGTGCCGCGACTGCGCCCGCGTCGAGCAGGTCGAGGACGTGGCGTGCCTCCGCCATAGTGCGCACGGTACCCACGTGGCGGACCGCGCCGGACTGAGCGGAGACCGCTGACCTCCACGCTCCAGGTCCACCTGGCCCACCCGCTCGGCAATAACTGGGGCAACCGGCGGGTGAAGAACGACGAGCGAGACGCCACCGACCTGGTCGACCTGCTGCGCCTCGGACGCCTGGCCGAGGCGTGGATCGCCCCACCGGAGATCCGCGAGCTGCGCGAGCTCACCCGCTACCGCTACAAGCTCTCCCGCCTGCGGGCGGGACTCAAGGCCCAGATCCACGCCGTGATGGGCAAGAACGGCGTCCTGCCCGCGAGGCGCGACATGTTCGGGCCCGGCGGCAGCGCCCAGCTCGACGCCCTCGAGCTGCCCATGGCCTACTCGTTCCGCCTCGAGTCGCTCCGTGATCTCGTCGCCACCTACACCAGGGAGATCGAGTCCCTGGACCGACGCATCGCCTTGGCGCTGCGAGACCACGCCGGCTACCAGGCCATCCACGGCGTCGGTCCGGTGCTGGCAGCGCTGTTCGTGGCCGAGATCGGCGACGTCGGGCGCTTCCCCGACCCCGACCGGCTGTGCTCGTGGGCCGGGCTCACGCCCCAGCACCGGGAGTCCGACACCAAGGTCCGCCGAGGTCCCATCACCAAGCAGGGCAGCCGCCTGGTGCGGTGGGCCGCAGTGGAGGCCATCAGCAGGAACCACGGCGGCGACAAGATCAAGTCCGACTACCGGCGCATCGCCGAGCGCCGGGGTCGCAACATCGGCCGCGTGGCGGCGGCCAGAAGGGTGCTCCGCCTCGTCTACTACGGCCTGCGCGACGGGGAGATCCGTTGCCTCGCGCCGGCTGAGGCGAGCTGAGCAAGCTCGGACGCAGCCAGCAGACGGCTCGGGTAACGGCATGACCTCCGACCGGCGGGTCGTCTACTTGTGATTGAGCACTGCTGGCTGCGCCGGATCTCTCCATGCCGGACCCGGCGACGGGGCCCGGCGAAGACATGGCCAGGCAGCCGAGCTCCGGCCTCGCCTGACCCTCACAACCCGTGGGGAACTGGAGACGACCAGCGCACCGCGTTCCACCGGTGGCCAACGGAACGGGGCACCCAGGAAGCCCTGGCGGGCTTCCATGTCCATTATCCGAAGCGAGATGACCGGGCCGTCAAGGCTTCCCCTACGGGCGGCCTGCGGCCGGCCTTGACCGCCCTCCCGCAGCGAGCCGAGCGTTGAGGGGGCTGGTGGCGCGCGCCTGGTCGTGCAGAAGGTGGCTCGGCGTCGCCCGAGTTTCAACCCCTGATGGTGCTCCTCTTCGAGGAGCTCAGTGTTGACAAAACCCGCTCCTTCAGACATGCCGTTACCGTGCGGCTGACGAGGACGACCGCGCCTGTCGCATGTCGATCGGAACGTGCATGGCAGTACACGGAGAGCCGTAGCGGCCGCGTGCACCGTCACGCGACCTCGGCGATCGTGAGGTTTAAGTCGTCCTCGGGCGGCGCATGGCGTTGAGCATGCGCCGTGGGCTGCCGCTTCGACATGGTCCAGCGACGAGGTCGTCATTGACAACGACGGTGGATGATCCTTTCCGGTGCAGCGAATGTCACGCCGCTGGAACGTCGGGGCCGACTCCACCACCGCGTCCAGGTTCCGGAGCCGCACCTCCGCACGCCTCGTCGATGGCTGTCACCGTGGTGCCGTGGGGATCGGGCCGAGGCCGTCAGCCCTTGCGGGAATGGCGTCCGCGGGGACGGCGGAAACGGGCCACGCCGGTGCCGACCGCGACGGCGAGGACTACGGCGCCGGCGCCCGCGCCGGCGAGCGCAGCCCAGGGGAGGTCGGAAGCGTCGCCCCCGTCGGGCGAGGTAGCAGGGTCGACTCGGCGGTCGGCGAGATCCTCGAGGACCTTCTCGCCCACGGTGAACGAGCCCTCCCACCGGGCGACGCGGTCCCCATAGCGGAGCTCGACACGGGCCGGGTACTCGCCGTCTTGGGCCTCGGCGTCCCACTTGATCGGGTAGGCGATCGAGGTCCGGGGCACGAAGGTGTCCACGTCGAAGTCGCGTTCGAAGTCGTCGTCGACGCCGATGGTGCCGGAGGCCTTGGTCAGGGCGCGTCCTTTGTTCTCCAGCGCGATCTGGAGGTAGAGGCCGTCGGGGCGGGCCACCGGGGTGACCCCGCCGACGACCAGCTCGGGATCGGCCGGACCGGGCAGGTTGACCTGCACGGCGATGACGCGCCGGGTCTGCACGTCCACCGAGGCGGCCGCCTGTCCGTTCCCAGGCGTCACCGAGCCGTCGGCGGCCTTGGGGGCGGCGATGGAGATCCCGGCCAGGTGATGGCCGCTCTCGGCACCGACGGGCACCTGAACACGGAAGGGCACCACGGCCGAGCTCCGGGCCGCCAGCGTCACCGCCGTGCGCTCCAGGGTGATCCACGCCCCGGTGCGGGAGGGCTGCTCGCCGGCCAGGGCGTAGGAGGCACCGCCCAGCTGGCCCGTGACCGCGTCCACGGCGGCCAGCTGCAGCTCCAGCGTCTCGCCCGAGTCGTTGCGCAGGCCAATGGCCTGGGTGATCTCCGACCCCGGGTCGGCCTGGACGAGGAAGAAGCCGCCGGTCGGGCTGAGCTGCGAGCCGGGAACCGGCTCGGCCACGAAGTTCACGCCCCCCTGCTGGGCGAACGCGGGCGGGACGCTCAAGGCCACGAGGGCGGCGCAGGCCACCGCGCACACCGCTCTCCGCACGGCGCCCCGGCCCCGGACGGGCCGGCGTGCCGGCATGGAGATGGTGGCCGCGGTGGGCATGCCGGCGAGAACGCTAGACGCGGATCGCGCCGTGCGCGAGCGAAGAGTGGTGTAGCTACCGCATGCCGTGTGCGCAGCGCACGGTCGGCCCCGGCCGAGGGACTACGGCCCGGAGCTGACGGTGACCGACAGCTCGCTGCGGTACGTGCGGGCGTAGGCGTGGGCCGTACCGCGATCTGGAGCGCTGCGGTGGGCGTGAACGAGAACCGGCCCATGCCCGTCCCCGCCGCTGCCACCGCGACCTTCCGGTGGGCCGTCGAGGTGGTACGCGCCCGCGACGACGCTGGGGACCGTCGAGTCGGTCGCGTCGGCCATCACCGAGAGCCCCGGGAGGGTCAGCGATCCGTCCGGCAGCGCCTTGCCGCCCGCCACGTAGGCGGTCCCGTCCCATTCCCGCAGCGAGGTGGCGTGCAGGTGCACGACCCACCCCTGCCCGCTGCCGCGGGCGTCGGTCAACCAGAAGGCGTCCATGGGCGCCTCGACCACCTGGACGGCGCCTTCCAGGTTGACCACGGCCACGTTGTGCACCTCCGGTCCCGCGACGGCGAGCGGCCCGCCTGCCACCGAGACCGCCGTCGGGGTGGCATGGGCGGCGGTGGCCGGCGCTAGCACTGCGGACACGACCAGCACCCACAGCCTCGCGGCCCTCCGCGGTGTCGATGCATCGTCGCCCACTCGTCGCT
The DNA here is from genome assembly GCA_030773495.1 of Actinomycetota bacterium. Classification (GTDB taxonomy): domain Bacteria; phylum Actinomycetota; class Acidimicrobiia; order Acidimicrobiales; genus JALYMX01. The sequence goes on from JALYMX010000250.1 coordinate 3,610, forward strand.
CCCACCACCGCATCTCGATGGGAGGATCGGCCGGTGTCCGACGAAGCGGATAGTTCGACTGGGCCGTTTCACCATGGCCCGTTCGCGCCGAAGGACCCGGCCGGAGCCGGGCCCTTCGAGCATGGGGCTTGGTGGGTTACGGGGTGCTGGCCAGGGTGAGGGTGACGTCGCTGCGGTAGGTCTTGGCGTAGGCGCTGGCCGGGATGCTCAGCGTCAAGTCGGCGCCGGCGGCGAAGCTGATGTCGTACTTGCCCATGCCGGCGTCGACGGCGGCGCTGGCGATCTTGACGGCCGAGCCGGCGTCGACGGTGTAGGCGCCGGCGGTCATGGTGGGGTCGCCCGAGGTGGTGT
>JALYMX010000251.1 GCA_030773495.1 Actinomycetota bacterium
TCTGACGGCCTGCTCCAGGTCGAGTACCGCCGCCTCACCGGAAGGCAAGGACCGGGCGCCGGTCGGCCGGCCAAGCTCTACCGCCGCGCCGACCGCCAGTTCGACGTGAGCCTCCCGCCTCGCGACTCACGACGGCGCCAGCGCCGAGCACTGGGTGGCAGAGACGAAGAAGACGAAGACGTGGGTCGGAGCCGTCGAGTCCCCCCCGCCGACGGCCGAGACGTCGACGCCGGGACGAGGCGCCCTACTCACGTGATGACATCCGGTACAAGACGGCGTAGGTGCTCCCGCCTCGTGCGCCGCGCCTCCATACGCACGCTCAGGCGACGATCCGCACGGCGAGCACGACAACGTCGTCATCGCTGAGTGCGGCGTCGACGCCCGACGACGCGACGACGTGGTCACACAAGTCTTCGAGCGACGGGGGGGCATTCCTAACGGCGACGCGCAGCGTGCGCAACCCCTCGTCGAGCGGGCGCCCACCGGCCCGCACGAGGGCTTCGCTGAAGAGAAGGACGGTCGAGCCTGGTTCCACGGGCACTACGAGCTCGTTTTCGTCGCCTTGGCCACCTCCGAGGGCCGGCGCTGGCCGGTGGGGCTGGAGGAGCGACACAACGCCATCGGGGCTCGCTACGAGCGGTGGGCAGTGACCCGCAGTGGCCACTCGCACTGTCCCTCCAGCCTCGACCGTCAGATAGGTGAGCGTCGAATCACCGCCGGCGCCCGTCGAGCCCACCACGGCGTCGAGGTGCCCGACGAGGCTCGCTGGGCGGTCACCCTCAAGCAACGCCAAGGCGTGGACTGCCATCTTGAGCTGAGCGGCGACCCCGGCTGCTTGTACTCCCGGGGCCGAGGCGACGTGCGATATCACTACGCCGAGCGATCCCCCGGGCAGGGGCAGGACGTCGTACCAGTCAGCGGTCAGGCCGAGGCGCCGGCCGGCGGGCAGGAACCGGGCTGCCATCGCCACCCCGGGAACGGACGGGAGCCGCGCGCACAGCCCTTCGAGGGCCCGCACCTGGGCGTGGGCCTCCGCGTACTCGAGCAGTTGAGTTATGCCGGGAGGGGCGGCATCGGCGGCCACCCCTCCCGGGCCACGTCCAGGGGAGCTGGACGTCGCATCCGCGGACGCCCTGACGATTCCAGGGGCCAACGCGGACTCTGCTTGACCGTCGCCCATGTCACCCAGCTCCTCGCGTACGAGGGCGAGCAGGGGATCGATGGCGGTGGCCAGTTCCTCGCTGAAGCCGAGGCCGAACGACGAGTCCGCCGCTTCGACCTCGATGATGACGGTGTCCCTGGGCAGCCCTCCGAAGTGGCGGACGACCGAGAGCATGTTGTCGAGTGCGACCTGTCCGCCGATGGCCTCGGTGAGGTTGGCATGGACCTCCTCAGGGGCTGGCGTCGGGAGGCCCAGCCGGTAGCGGCGGACGGTGCCGGGGGGATCGAGGCCCCGAGCGACGGCGCTGACCAGGATGACCTTCGCCGGGCGGAGCTCCTGCAGGCGATGCAGCACCAGGTGGGCTGAGTACGAAAGGTCCTCCACAACCACGCCGTCGGGCCAGTCGAGAGCCTCAGCGAAGCGGATGAACCGTTCGCCGAAGTCCAGGTCCCGGCATCCCGGCGAACCGTATCCGCCCACAAGCGCCCGGCACGGGCGAGCTTCGGGGCGGGTCGCTACTCCAGCGTGCAGCCGCACGAGTTCACCTCGCGTACGATGACGCCCTTGCCCGTGTCCATGTGGGTTGTGCAGGGCATGCACGGGTCGAAGCTGCGGATGGCGCGCAGCACGTCGATGCCCTTCACCTGGTCGTCGGGGACGCTCTCCAGGATCGGGGTGTTGACGATGGCCTGCTCGTACGGACCCAGCCCACCGAACGGGTCGCGGGGCGAGGCGTTGAGCGTGGAGGGCGTGGTGATCTGGTAGTTGAGCAGCTTGCCCTTGTCCATGTGCAGGTGGTGGACCAGGAAGCCCCGGCTGGCCTCCCAGAAGCCCACGGCCACCCGCTCGTCCTTGGGCACCTTGTACGGGGTGTGGACCTTGGTCTCACCCCGCCGCCAGTACTCGAGGGCCCGCAGCATGCAGTTCATCCCGACCGCCGAGGTGAAGGCCATGGCGTAGGCCCGGGCCCGGTTGCGCTCGAGGGCGTTGATGGTGCGCGGGACCTTCCATGCCAGCTCCTCCTCGGGTAGCCCGTGGCGGGGCATGAGGATGCGCAGGCCGTCGCCGGTGGACTCGAAGAGGGGGTTCTCCTGGGTGTTGTTGGCCAGCCCCGTCGCCCACAGCTGGCCGTAGGCACCGGTCTCGATGCTGCGCCGGTCCCAGCGGGGAGCGGTGTCCCAGGTGTACTTGCCGCGGAAGTCCGTCGCCAACGGCTTGGGGATGGTGGTCTTGTTCCACGGGTGGTACGGCGAGATGGGGTTGCCCAGCGGGTCGGTGCGGAACCGGGGGCCGCCCGAGCGCGTCCAGTCGTCGTAGAACGAGTGGTCCACGAACTCCTCGTAGCCGATGTTGATGTCGGTGAGGTTCGTGGTGACCAGCTTGCCGTCGATGATCATCGCCGGCTTGGACCACCGCCGGTTCCCCCAGTGGTTCACGTTGGCGTACGTGGCGTCGTAGGCCTCGGAGTCGTCCCAGATGCCGGTCTGGGCCAGGTTCATCTCCCGGGCGCCCACCTGCTCGTAGGCTGGGTTGGCCTCGAGGAAGAAGTCGCAAAGGTCGTCCCAGATCCGGCAGATGACCTTGGAGAAGTCGAAGATCTTGCCCAGCTGGGTGTAGTACTCGTTGAACGAGCTGGTGGAGATGGTGGTGGTGACGCCACCCGGCGCCAGCGTCGAGGGGTGCGGGAACTTCCCGTACATGAGCATGCACATGATGCGCCCGACCCGCGTCC
>JALYMX010000252.1 GCA_030773495.1 Actinomycetota bacterium
CCAGCACGCCGGCCGACGCGGCCAGGCTCTGGCGCTCGCCGGTGATCCCCATCACGCTCACCGCGTAGACGAACCCCTGCGACCGCTGGCAGATGCGGGCCAGGCGGTCGTCAGGCGTGACCGGCGAGGCCAGCAGCACGGTCTCGACCTCCTCGGAGGCCGCCGCCTCGGCCCACGGCCCCAGCTCCTCGAGCGGCACGTCGGGGACGACGGCGCCGGCCACCCCGTTGGTCCGCAGCATCGAGGCGAAGCGGCGGTGCCCGGTGCGGAACACGATGTTGTAGTAGGTCATGGCCACGAGCGGGACGTCGGTGTCCGCGCCCGCCAGGGCGGCGATCACGCCGGCCGGCGTCGTCCCCAGCTGGAGGGCCCGCTGCGAGGCGGCCTGGATGGTGGGACCGTCCATCACCGGATCGGAGAAGGGGATACCCACCTCCACGGCGTCGGCACCGGCCGCCGCCATCGCCTCCAGCACCTCGGTCCAGCGCTCCCCCAACCCGCCGGTGACGTAGGGGACGAGCAGCTTGGCGCCGGCGTCCCGGCGGGCCCGCAGGTGGCGCTCGAGCCGCCCCGGCCCCGGCCCCGGCCCCGGCCCCATCCCCGTCACCCGAGGGCGGGGCCCATCAGGCGCATGACGTGCTCGGCGTCCTTGTCCCCCCGCCCCGACAGCGTGACCAGCACGGTGGAGCCGGCGGGGAGCTCGTCCGTTCCGGCAGCCCGGGCCACCCAGGCCAGGGCGTGGGCCGGCTCGAGGGCCGGGATGATGCCCTCGGTGGTGGCCAGGAGGCGGAGGGCGTCGAGCACCTCGTCGTCGGCGGCGGCCACGTACCGGGCCCGGCCCACGGCGGCCAGGTGGGAGTGTTCGGGGCCCACGCCTGGGTAGTCGAGGCCGGCGGAGACGGAGTGGGCCTCCACTACCTGGCCGTGCTCGTCCTGGAGCAGCTGGGACAGCGCCCCGTGCACCACGCCGGGGATGCCCCGGCCCACCGCCGCGCCGCCGGCCGGCTCCACGCCCACCAGCCGGGCCGGCGTGTCCACGAACCCGGCGAACGTGCCGGCGGCGTTGGACCCCCCGCCCACGCAGGCGACCACGTAGTCGGGGTCGGCGCCGTCGAGCAGGCGCCGGCACTGCTCGACGGCCTCGTCGCCGATCACCCGCTGCAGCTCTCGGATCATCCACGGGTACGGGTGGGGGCCGGTGACCGACCCCAGGCAGTAGTGCGTGGTCTCCACCGAGGCCACCCAGTCCCGGAAGGCCTCGTTGATGGCGTCTTTCAGCGTGCGGCTGCCCGAGCCCACCGCGCGCACCTCGGCGCCCAGCAGCTTCATGCGGAACACGTTGAGCGCCTGGCGCTCGACGTCGACCTCGCCCATGTAGACCACGCACTCGAACCCGAACATGGCGCACGCCGTCGCCGTGGCCACCCCGTGCTGGCCGGCGCCCGTCTCCGCCACCACCCGGGTCTTGCCCATGCGCCGGGTGAGCAGGGCCTGGCCCACCACGTTGTTGAACTTGTGCGAGCCGGTGTGGTTGAGGTCCTCGCGCTTGAGCAGCACCCGCACGCCCAGGCGCTCGGACAGCCGCCGGCACTCGCTCACCGGGGTGGGGCGCCCGTTCTCGGTCAGCACGCCGCGGTACTCGGCGACGAACGAGGGGTCGGCCCACGCCTCCCGGAAGGTGCCCTCGAGCTCCTCGCAGGCCGGCACCAGGGCCTCGGGGAGGAACCGGCCGCCGAACTGCCCGAAGCGCCCCTCGGACGAGGGCTCGCGCATGAGTGCCGTCACTCGACCTCCTGCCAGTCGAAGGGCCCCTCGCCGGCGCCCACGTAGTCCACCGGCCCCGCCGCCTTGGCGGCGGCCACGAAGGCCCGCAGCTTCACGGGGTCCTTGCGGCCCCGGTCGAGCTCCACGCCGGTGCACACGTCGACGCCCCAGGGACGGACCTGGGCGATGGCGTCGGCCACGTTCTCCGCGGTGAGGCCGCCGGCCAACAGCAGGCGCGACCCGGGCGGCAGCCCCTCGGCCAGGGACCAGTCGAAGACCTGGCCCGACCCGGGCGAGGGGGCGTCGATCATCACCACGGGAGCGCCGTACTTGGCGGCCCGGCGCACGGCGCTGCTCCCCGCCGGGAAGGCGTTGATGGTGAGCGGCACCCGCGCCGCCACCCACTGCACCTGCTCGGCCGTCTCGTGCCCGTGCAGCTGGGCCGCCTTGAGGCCGATGCCGTTCACGACCTTCACCACCTGCTCGGGCGCCTCGTCGCGGAACACGCCGACGGTGACCACCTCGGGAGGCAGGCGGCGCACGATGTGGCGCACGGCGGCCGGCGCCACCTGCCGGGGCGAGGGGGCGAAGATGAAGCCGACGGCGTCGGCGCCCATGGCCACGGCGAGCAGGGCGTCCTCCTCGTTCGTGGTACCGCACACCTTCACGAACACGGCGTCACCGCCCCGCTGCCGCACAGGGCCCGCACGGCGGCCGCCGGGTCGGCGCTGGTGACGAGCGACTCGCCCACCAGCACGGCGTGGTAGCCGGCGTGGCGCAGGCGGGCGACGTCGTCGGGCCCGCCGATCCCCGACTCGGCCACCCGCACCACGCCCTCGGGCATGGCGCCGGCCACCCGCACCGCCCGGTCGGTGTCGACCTCGAAGGTGGACAGGTCCCGCTGGTTGACCCCGACGAGGGTGGCGCCGGCGGCCAGGGCCCGCTCCAGCTCGGCCTCGTCGTGGACCTCGACCAGGGCGTCGAGCCCCAGCTCGGCGGCGAGGGCGGCGAAGGCGGCCAGCTTGGCGTCGTCGAGGGCGGCGACGATGAGCAGGACGGCGTCGGCGCCCATGAGGCGGGCGTCGCACACGTCGTGCTCGGAGACGGTGAAGTCCTTGCGCAGCACGGGGAGCGGGACGGCGGCGCGGGCGTCGCCCAGGTCGGCCGGCGACCCGCCGAAGAAGCGGGCGTCGGTGAGCACCGACAGGCACGCCGCCCCGCCCTCGGCGTAGGCCCGGGCCAGCGCGGCGGGCACCAGCCCGGGGGCCAGGTCGCCACGCGACGGCGACCGCCGCTTCACCTCGGCGATGACTGCCGGGCCGCCCGCCCGGTTCGCCTCGGCGGCGGCGAG
>JALYMX010000253.1 GCA_030773495.1 Actinomycetota bacterium
ACCCGCAGGCGCACGGGCGCCACCGCCGTGTCGGCCGCCCGCACCGCGTAGCCGTCCATGGCCGTGTTGGCGAAGGGGGGGACGGGGGCGTCGGCCACCACGGGCGCCGCCGTCACCAGGCCGAGCGCCCGGGCCAGGGGGACCGACGCCGCCGGCAAGCGGGGGCAGGCGGAGAGAACCCGTCGGCGTGCGGTGGCCACGTCGACCAGCGCCATGTCAGACCAGCTTCTCGCGCTCCACCAGCTCGGCGAGGTACGACCGCAGCGCCGGCCCCACGTCGTCGCGCTCGAGGGCCAGCTCGATGGTGGCCCGCAGGTAGTCGAGCTTGTTGCCGATGTCGTACCGGCCCCGCCGGAACACGTGGCCGTACACCGGCTGGCGCTCGAACAGCAGCCCGATGGCGTCGGTGAGCTGCAGCTCGCCGCCCTTGCCGGGCTTCACCTCGGCGATGGCGTCGAAGATCTCAGGGGTGAACACGTAGCGCCCCATCACCGCCAGGTTGGACGGCGCCTCCTCTGGCTCGGGCTTCTCCACGATCTCCTCCAGCCGCACCAGGCCCTCCTCGACCGGCTCGACCCGCGCGCAGCCGTACGACGACACCTCCTCGGGGCGCACCTCCTTGAGCGCCACCACCGAGTGCCCGGTGCGCTCGTGGGCGGCGATCATCTCGTCGAGCACGCGGCTGCGCTCGTGCATGATGTCGTCGCCCAGCAGGACTGCGAACGGCTCCCGGCCGACGTGCTCGCGCGCCACTCCCACGGCGTGGCCCAGGCCCTTGGGCTCGCGCTGGCGCACGTAGTGGAGGTCGGCCATCTCGGCGATGGCCTGCATCTGCTCGAGCAGCTCCGTCTTCTGCTTCGCCCGCAGCTCCGCCTCGAGCTCGGGCGAGCGGTCGAAGTGGTCCTCCATGCTGGACTTGCCCCGACCGGTGACCACGAGGATGTCGCGGATGCCGCAGCGCACGGCCTCCTCCACCACGTACTGGATGGCCGGCTTGTCGACGACGGCGAGCATCTCCTTGGGCTGGCTCTTGGTGGCGGGGAGGAACCGCGTGCCCAGGCCCGCCGCCGGGATGACCGCCTTGCGCACCGCCGTCGTCATCGGGCCATCCTAAGTCCCGCACGTGCGGGGGCTACGGGCGGCCGTCCGGGTACACTTGGCACTCGACCCCGTCGAGTGCCAAGCCGGAGGCGTGCGCCCCAATGCCGACCTACGAATACGCCTGCAAGAGCTGCGGCGAGCACATCGAGGTCGCACAGTCGTTCCGCGACGACCCCCTCACCACGTGCGCCACCTGCGGCGGGCCGCTGCGCAAGGTGTTCGGCACCATCGGCATCGCCTTCAAGGGCAGCGGCTTCTACCGCACCGACAGCCGGGACTCGGGCGGGGGCGGCGCCAAGCAGCGCGACACCAAGGCCGACGCCAAGAGCGGTGACGCAAAGACGGGCGGCGACACGAAGACGGGCGGCGACGCGAAGCCGGCCGCCAAGAGCGACTCCTCCTCGTCCTCCAAGGCCGCCGCCTCGTCGTGAGCCGCCCCACGGCGGAGATCGGCGTCTTCGGCGGCTCGGGGTTCTACGCCTTCCTCGACGACGTCCGCCTCGTCCCCGTGCACACCCCCTACGGCGCGCCCTCGGCGCCCCTCGCCGTGGGCGACGTGGGCGGGCGCCCCGTCGCCTTCCTCCCACGCCACGGCGTCCACCACGAGCTGCCGCCGCACAAGGTGAACTACCGGGCCAACCTGTGGGCCATGCGCGAGCTGGGGGTGCGGCGCATCGTGGGCCCGTGCGCCGCCGGCTCGTTGCAGCCGGGCATCAAGCCGGGCGACTTCGTGGTGTGCGACCAGCTGGTCGACCGTACGTCGGGCCGGTCCGACACCTTCTTCGACGGCGGCGTGGTGGGCCACGTGTCCTTCGCCGACCCCTACTGCCCCGACCTGGGCGCCGCCCTCGTCGACGCGGCACGACGCCTGGACATCACCGTCCACCCCCGGGGCACGGTGGTGGTGGTGCAGGGGCCGCGGTTCTCCACCCGCGCCGAGTCGGCGTGGTACCGGGCGGCGGGGTGGGAGGTGGTCAACATGACGCAGTACCCCGAGGCCTACCTCGCCCGGGAGCTGGGCATCTGCTACGCCGCGGTGGCCCTCGTCACCGACTACGACACCGGCGTGGAGGGCGTGGACGGCGCGGACGGCGCGGAGCCGGTGACGATGGACGAGGTGTTCCGTGTGCTGGCCGACAACGTGGAGCGCACCCGCTCGCTGCTCTTCGCCGCCATCCCGGCCCTGGCCGCCTCCCCACCGTGCCGGTGTGCGGAGGCCCTTTCCAGCGGGCCGCTGGGCGCGTAGCCTCCGGGGCCTCCCCGCCCCGGTGGCGCCGGGGCCCGCTTCCCCCCTTCCGCTCGTCGTCGAAGGGACCCCGCCGTGCGCCTCCGCCGCGCCGTCTCCTCATCGTGGGCGCTGGCCCTCGTGCTGTCCGTGACCACCGGCCTCACCGTGGCCCGCCTGGTGGGCGAGGCGGCCGAGCGCGCCGACCGCCTGGGTGGCCTGCGCCCGGTGGCGGTGGCCGCCCGCCCCGTGCCGGCCGGGAC
>JALYMX010000254.1 GCA_030773495.1 Actinomycetota bacterium
TGCGGGGGAAGACCTTGCGGTGGCGTTCCTCCCCGGTGTCGGGGTCGACCCGGCCGGTGCGGGCCAGGCTGAACCGGTTGAGTGGGCCGTAGCGGCGGACGTAGCCGTCGTAGACACGGTTGAGCCGCTGGCGCATGGGCTCGAAGGCGTCGTCGTCCCAGGTGCGGGCCTGGGCCTCGAGCAACTCGAAGACCGTGTCGCGCAGGGCGATCAGGGCGCGCAGCTCGCTCGCTCCATTGGCCGGCGAGGGGGCGAAGGGCTCGGGCCGGCCGTCCACAACCCTGGCGAAGCTCGCACCCGTGGCCAGGAGGCTCCCTTCCTTGTGCCACGGCTCGCTCCTCGCTGACGCCGGCTGGCCCGCCGACCGGGGAGCCTGCGGCGGCGCCATGGGGCGTCCGGTGACGACCAGCCCCGCCTCGAGCGCGCCCGCCACCACGTCGTCCAGAGCGGCCCTGAGCTGGTCGACCACCGGCACGCCCGGGCGGGGCCGCACGGTCAGGTCGTGCTCGCCGTACTGGCCACCGACGCTGGACAGGTCCCCCAGCACCCAGCCCGGGCGGGCGGCAAAGACCTGGTTGACCGTCACCGGGCCGTCTGGCGTGGCCACCTCGACGGTGCGCTCGAAGTCCACGCCCCTCGGTCCGAGCTCGGGCTCTCGGCGGCGCAGCACGACCAGGTCGATGATGACGTCGGTGCCGGCGACGGCTCTGAACGCCCCTTCGGGGAGGCGGACGGCCCCGATCAGGTCGGCGAGGCTCGTGATCTCACGCCGTGCTGCCGGCGACCGGGCGTCGAGCGTGAACCGGGAGGTGAAGCAGGCGACGAGGCCACCGGGGCGGGTGAGGCGCAGGCTCTTGATCAGGAAGTGGTTGTGAATGGAGTGGCCACCGCGGTTGTGCACCGGGTCGGTGAGGGCCACCTTGGCGAACGGGACGTTGCCGACCGCGGCGTCGAACCACCCCTCCGGGTACCGCGTGTCCTGGAAGCCCTCGCGCCGTATGGTGGCGTGCGGGTAGAGCGCCTGAGCGATCGCCGCCGTCACCGGGTCGAGCTCCACCCCCACCAGCTCCAGGTCGAGGTCGTCGGGGGCGGCCCCCAGGAAGACCCCGGTCCCGCAGCCGGGCTCCAGCACCCGAGCGCCGCTGAGGCCCATGCGGCGCGCGGCGGCCCACACCGCCTGTGCGAACGGAAGCGGCGTGTAGTGCGCGTTCAGCGTGGTGCGCCGGGCGGACCGCCATTCGCGCTCGTCGAGGATGGCCCGCAGCTCGGCTCGCACCTCGGCCCACTGCCCGTTGTCGGGGTCGAAGACCCCGGGCAACGACCCCCATCCCGACCAGCGGGCCAGCACGGCCTGCTCCTTTGGGGTCGCGGCGCGTCCGTCGGAGCGCAGCGCGCGCAGCACCCGCAGCGCCGCGACATTGGCCTTGGCCTTGGCCGCGGCCCCTGGCGGGGCGAGGTCGTCGGTCCCCGTCGGGCGGAACGTAGGCGCCGGGGCAACAACCCCTAGTCCTCGGGGTCCTCCGGCGGGTAGAGGGGGGTCCACGGGCCCATCGCCGGGTCCGGGCCGATGAACGCCCCCGTCTCGTCCCGGGGGGCGTCCGCCGGGTCGGTCTCGGGCGCCAGGAACACCATCTCGGCCAGGAGCAGCTCCTCGGCCCTCAGGCGGGCCATGTTCATCGAGCCCCGCCGGTCCGGGTAGCTCTCCTCCTGCGTCGACGAGGGGGTCGAGTTGTCCACGAGGCTCCTCGCCAGCTCCTCGACGGCGTGGGCCACCTGCTCGCCCAGCTCCGCGAAGTACGCCGCCGGCTGCGGGATCTGGGCGTACCGGGTGGGCAGGTAGCGGGCCATGTGCTCCTGCGCCATCCGGCCGTAGCGGTTCGGCCGACGTGGCGACATCTCTTCGGTCGGCATCGGCGCCTCCGTCGTCGGCCGGCTGGTCAAACAGCGACAGCTGTGACCCGGGCGTGATCGTACGCCTGCGCTCCGACACGGCGTCAGGACCTTCCGCTGTCCGGGCGGGCCGGCGGCGTCATCGGCGCCTCGTAGTTGGTCCTCGGGTCGGACGCCGGCGGGGTCGTGTGCCACCCGCCGTGCGGTGGGTCGTCCGGTGCAGCGTCCTGTGCCCCGGCGCGACGGACCAGCGCGACGCCCGACGCCATGCGGTCGCCCGCCGGTGCCGGCCACTCGCCGGCCGCGAGGGCGGCGGGCTCGCCATCGAACCTCAGCTGGCAGGCGATCGGGCGGTTGCTCGAGACGACTTCGACCGCGTGCCTGGACGCGCCCGCCTGGTTCGAAGCCGACACGAGCACGGGTCGCTCGACGCGGTGCCAGTCGCCGTAGAGCTCGTCGTACAGGGCGCTGTGGTACCCGGAGACGAACACCGTGGCCGGGCTGGCGCACAGGAC
>JALYMX010000255.1 GCA_030773495.1 Actinomycetota bacterium
GTCGAAGGCGCCGGCGGCCAGCGCCGCGGCGAGCGCCACGACCACGGGGGGCCGGGGGCGCCGCCCACCCAGGGCGCATGGACGTGCGTGGGCACGACCGAGGGAGGCACCTCGAGAGGCGACGACCCACCCAAGCGGGGCACCGCCCCCCTCGGGACGCCTGGGATCAGGCGGGCAGGAACCCCCGCAGGAGCGGGTCGTTGGTGGGGGCCGGCGCACCGCCGGCCTGCTCGGCGGTCACGGCCAGGACCGAGACCTCCTCGGGGTCCACCGTGAACGCCGAGGTGCGCGGCGCCGCCCCGAGCACGCCGACCGAGACCGTGCGGTCGCCGACCAGGGCCCACAGCTGGTAGGTGCGGGTGTCGGGGAGGTGGGGGAGGTTGTGGCGAACGAGGAAGGCCCGCCCGTCCGGTTGGACGATGGCGTCGGCGGAGATGCGCCCGTCGTCGGAGCGCAGCGAGACCTTGTGGGCGCTCTCGTCGAGCAGGGCGGCCCGCACCGCCTCGTCGAGGCCGTCAGTGCCGACGGCGGCGGCCAGCTCGTTCAGGCGGGCGTCCTGGCGGGCCACCTGCACGCCGAGCAGGCCGATCACCGCGGCGGCGGCCGCGGCCAGGGCCGTCACGACCCGTGCCGGCACCAGCCGCCGCTTGCGGCGCAGGTCCATGCGGGCCAGGTCGAGCTTGGGAGGCGTCTCCTCCAACGCTCCGGCGATGCGTGACCACACGCCGTCGGGCGCCGCCGCGCCGCCGTAGGCCAGCACGGCAGCCACCTCCCGGTGGTCGGCCACCTCGGCACGGCAGCGCGGGCACTCCCGCAGGTGCAGCTCCACGGCGTCGGCCTCGTCCGGCTCGACGGCGTCGAGGGCGTAGGCGCCCAGCAGCTCTTCGATCTGTGAATGCGTCAGCTTCATTGCCATGCCACGTCCGTCTCCGTGAGGTCCACCGCTCTCAGCGCCGATCGCATCCTCTTCAATCCAGCCCTGATCCTGCTCTTCACCGTCCCCTCGGGCTCCCCCAGCAGGGTCGCCACCTCCCGGTAGGTGTGCCCGCCGAAGTACGCCAGCTCGATGGCTCGCCGCTCGGCGGCGGGCAGGACGGCGACCACCTCCTTCACCCGGTCGGCAACCGTCAGGTCCCACACCTCGTGCTCGACGTCGTAGCCGGCCTCGGCGGTCTGCCGGGCCTCCCGCTCCTCCCGCCGGCGACGGGAGGTCTCGGAGCGCAGCAGGTCGACGGCGCGGCCGTGGGTCTGCGCCAGCAGGTACGAGCGCAGCGACCCGCGGTCGGGGTCGAACTTGTCGGGCTGGTTCCACAGGCGCAGGAAGACCTCCTGCACGACCTCCTCGGCGGTCGCCAGGTCGGACAGCACGCGGCGGGCGAGGGCGAACACGGCGCCGGCGTGGCGCCGGTAGGCCTCGGCGAGGGCGTCCTCCCGGTAGCGGGCGATGGCCACGACCAGGGCGCCGTCGCTCACGTCCTGCAGGGCGCCGTTCACCGCCTCCTGTTCGGCGCCGGCCCGGAGCGCGGATGGCAGCGATCGCCCTGACGCAGGCGTGGCCCGTCGCGGTCCCACCGCGGGCCCCTGCGCTACCCGAACTTCTGCGGGAACTGCCGGGCGATGGCGCTGGCCAGCACGAACCCGGTGTGCGGCATGTGGTCGGCGGCGTCGCGCAGCTTGAGCACCTGCGAGACGTCCTTGGCCGCTTGCGCCTGGATGGCGGCGATCAGGGTGTCCACGTGCACCCCGAGCTCGGCGGCCACCGCGTCCTTGCCCAGGTTGGGGTTGGCGGCGCTGAGAAAGGCGGCGAAGGCCGAGCGGTAGCCGTCGAGGTCGGCCTTGGCCGTGCTCATCCCCGCCTGGTCACCCCTCGCCGCCGCCCGGGTGTAGTCGACGAAGAAGCCGATGTGCTGGCGCCAGAGCGAGAGGAACTGGCGCCCGGCGTCGTCGCCGTAGGCCGACGAGATCGCCCGCGACAACTCGAGGGAGTTCTCGTCGAGGGGGCGGGCGGCCGCCTCGAAGTCCCCACCCCCGAGCGCCGCCGCCGTCGCCACCCCGGCGAGGTAGGTGTGCTGCTGCAGCTTGGCGGCCAGCGTGGAGCGCAGGACGGCGCCCATGGCGTCGATGCTGCCCTCCACCGGTCGGTCCTTCAGCTTGACGATGCCGGAGGCCAGGAGGGTGGCGGTCTTCGGTGCGTGGTCGGCGGCCTCCTTCAGGTCGGCGTAGGCCTCCGCCTCCTTCTTGGCCTGGGCGGTGACGGTCGCCAGGAGGAGCCGCACGTAGGCCTCGTGGTCCTCGCCCACCGTGTCGGGCGTGTGTTGTGGGTTGGTCGCGCTCAAGAAGGTGGTGAGCTCGTTGCCGAGGGCCTCCAGGTCGCCCTTGATCCTGCCCGTCGCCGCCTGGTCGCCGGCCGCCGACGCGCGGGCGAAGTCGAGGACCAGGGCGTTCTGGCGGCGCCACAGCTCGAGGAACCTCGGCGCCGCCGGGTCGCCGTACACGCCGCCGAACAGGTTGGCGAGGGCCGTGGCGTTCTGGTCGAGCACGGCGGAGCCGGGGGCGGCGTCCCCGCCGGCGACGACGGCGTCGGTGGTGATGCCGGTGAGGAACACGTGCTCCTGGAGCATCTCGGTGAGCTCGGCGCGCAGGTCGGAGGCCGCCGACCCCAGCCCCTTCTCGACGTCGTAGCTGGGTGGGGGCGTCGCCGCCCCTTCGCCCGCCTTGCCGCCGCCGTCACCGCCGCCGCCACACGCCGCCGCGGAGAGCGCCACCACGAGCAGGTACCCGACCAACTTCCGCTTGTTCATGCTCTCCTCACCGCTGCCACCCGCGTCCCGGGCGGGGTTCGAGTAGTTCGGCGTCGGCCCACGTTCCGGATGGGCACGGTCGCCGTTCCCGCCGGCTCAGTACTCGGTGACCCCCCGGATCTCCTCCTGCAGCTGCTTGAACTCGGGCGAGTTGGCGATGGGCAGCATCGACATGAGCTTGGGCATGTTGCCGGTGACCTTGACGCGGCCCTGCATGAAGGCGGCGTTCAAGTCGAGCTCGCCCTTCTGGATCTTCACGGCGTCGTCGTACGACTCGGTGAGGGTGATCTCGGCGTCGTCGAGCTCGCCCAGCCCGCTCTCCAGCAGCTTGCCGTTCTCCAGCACCCAGAAGTAGTGCACGTCGCCCTCCGGACCGCCGTTCACGACGAACTGGATTCGAGCGGACGCCCCGGGGCGCTCGGGCTGGCTCTCCGCCAGCCGATGGAACTCTTCGTGCCACTCCTTGGTGAGGAACTTCGGCATCGGGCTCTCCTCTGGGTGCCGGGGCCGGGGCCGGAGGGAATCTACTGCCGGCCGCGGCCTGACGCCGCTTCCCGGACCTGCCCCGACCCGGGGCGCACGCCGGCGAACAGGTCGTCCTCGGGAATGCGGGTGTCCACCAGGCTGCGGGCCAGGATGTACTCGTCGATGGGGTGCACGGTGCGGGCGACCTCGGGCGGCAACCCGAACCACATGGGCGAGTCGGGGTCGATCTGGGTGGCGTGGGCGAGGAGGGCGTGCCGGCGCACGTCGGCGTGCGGGGAGATGTCGATCCAGGTGGTGATGCGCTCGTCGTGGGAGGGGCGGTCCCGCCACTCACCGTACGGCGACTCGAGGCCCAGCTCCTCGAACTTGGCGTGCACGGCCTCGATCCGGGCCCGCGACCAGACCGAGTAGTACAGCTTGAGCGGCTGCCACGGGGGGCCGGCGTGGGCGTACGCGTCGGGGTCGCCGGCCCGGTCGAAGGCCAGCACCGAGATCTCGTGGACGCGCAGGTGGTCGGGGTGCGGGTAGCCCCGCTGGTCGTCGTTGTACGTGATGACCACCTGGGGCCTGGTCCGGCGCAGCTCGGCGACCAGGCGGCCCACCGTCTCGTCGAGGTCGGCGGCGGCGAAGGCGCCCGGGCGGGAGTTGGCCGGCGACTCGGGCATGCCGGAGTCCCGGTACCCGAGCGGCACCACCTCGCGGTAGCCGATGATGTCGGCGGCGCGGGCCAGCTCCTCCCGCCGCACCTCGGGGAGCCGCTCACGGACCTCGGGGCGGTCCATGGCCGGGTTGAGGATGTCGCCTTCCTCGCCGCCGGTGCAGCACACGAGCACCGTGTGGACGCCCTCCGCCGCATAGCGGGCGACGGTGGCCGACCCCTTGGACGACTCGTCGTCGGGATGGGCGTGCACGCTGAGCAGGCACAGCCGCTCGCTTCCCTGCGCCCCGCTCACGCCCGGTCCCCGCCCGACACGACGGCCACGAAGGCGTCGAAGAGGGCCTGCTGGCACGGATCGTCGGCCGCCGTCATCTCTGGGTGCCACTGGACTCCCACCACCCAGGCGCCGTCGGCGTCGGCCAGCTCCACCCCCTCGACGAGGCCGTCGCCGCTCCACGCCACGGGCGCCAGCCCGTCGCCCAACTGGTCGACGCCCTGGTGGTGATGCGAGGTGCACCGCAGCACCTCGCGGCCGCAGGCGGCCGCCAGGCGGGTGCCGCTGCCCACCTTCACGTCGTGCAACACCGACGAGGCGCGCGTGGGGTGCCCGTGCACGTCCATGCCCTGGATGTCGGGCAGGTGCTGGTGCAGCGTGCCGCCCAGGGCCACGTTGAGCACCTGCATGCCCCGGCAGATGGCCACGACAGGCAGGCCGCGGGCCACGGCCGCCTTCACCAACCCGAGCTCGGCCTCGTCGCGCAGCGGGTCCACCCCGTACACCGCCGGGTGGACGGGGGAGGCACCGTAGCGGGCGGGGTCGACGTCACCACCGCCGGCGAGGAGGAGGCCGGCGAACGGGGCGAGCGCTTCCTCGGGCGAGGCGTCGGCGGCCGGCGGCAGGAGCACCGGCTGGGCCCCCGCCCGCCGGAGGCACGTGACGTAGGCCTCGGGGACGGCGAAGCCGCCGCGCGCCCAGTCGAGCACCCGGCCGGCGGCCAGGTGGTAGGTCGGGACGGCAACGAGCGGCGGGGACACACGCACGAGACGGTCAGGCTACCGACCGCGGAGCTTCAACGGCAGGCCCCTCGGCCGGCGTCGGCGAACGGCGATGGCGCCTCGCCGGCGAACCGCCACTCGTAGGACCCGTCGCCGAGGGTGAGCAGCAGCACTCCGAAGCCCGACGCGTGCACCGCCTCGCTCCCGGGCCTGGTGCCCAGCACCGGGTAGAGGCTGCGGCCGCCCGTGCCGACCACGAACTGGCGCATCCCCGCCGGGTCCACCCGACCGTCGGGGGCGAGTGGCGCCAGCCGCTCGTAGTGGTGGTCGTGGCCGACCAGCACCACGTCGGCCCCTGCCTCGTGCAGCGCCTGCCACAGCGGAGCCGTAGAGGCGTCGTCGCCGTGGAGCCCCGAGGAGAACCGGGCGTGGTGCCAGTAGGCCAGGGTGCAGCGGGCCGGGTGGGCGGCCAGGTCGGCCCGGAGCCACTCGTGCTGCGGCGAACCGGGACCGCAGCCGCGCACGGTGGCGCAGTTGGAGTTCAGCGCGATCAGGTGCCAGCCGCCGAGGTCGAAGCTGTACCACCCCTGCCCGGGCGCGCCGGCGGCGCCGCCGAAGTAGTCGAAGTGGCCGCGCCCGCCGGCGTCGGCGGCGTCGTGGTTCCCCAGCGTCGGGCGGGTGATGTCCTTGAACCGGCCCCACGTGGCGTCGTAGCCGCGCTGGAAGCGCTCCAGGGTCGCGGTGGGGTACTGGTTGTCGCCCAGGGTGAGCACGGCGTCGGGACGGGCGGCCACGACGAGGTCGGCGGTGGCGGCCATGCGGCACTCGCCGGCGGTCGTCGCCTGCCCCGGGGC
>JALYMX010000256.1 GCA_030773495.1 Actinomycetota bacterium
ACCCGACGACGTGCCCTGACCGGGCGCCCCGGGGCCCGGCCCGGCATGGGCGGCCGACCACCGGGCCGCCTCGGCCCGGGCCTCCACCTCCAGAGGGATGGCCAGGTAGGCCGCGTGGTGGCGGCGCAGCCTGCGCAGGTTTGACAGATAGCACCGTACGTAGTGCCACAGGAAACGGGCCACGCCGAGCTCCGCCCACTGGCGGGCGTGCACCAGCTCGTGAGCCAACAGGACCGATCCTCGGGCCGGCTCGACGGTGCCCGCACCGCGCCGCAGCAGGACGAACCGGCCGAGGGTCATCCCGTCGGCGCCCGGCGCGAGGACCGGCACGGCGACGACCCGCACCCGGCGAGCGACGTGGAGGGGCACGTGGTCGTACCACCCGAGCTCGGCGGGCGACAGGCGGTGCACGCACGCAGCATGGCAGCGTGGCCCTCATCCGAGGCGCGCCCTAGGCTCGAACGATGTCCGTGCCGCCCGCGCCCGAGTTCCTGGTGCCCATCAGCCGCAGGGTCGACGAGCGCATCACCACGCTGCTGCACGCCGAGGTGGCCCGCTGGAGCGAGCTCGACGCCGACCTGGCCGAGCCGCTGGGCGCCATCGAGAAGCTGGTCATGGCGGGCGGAAAGCGCCTGCGCCCGGCCTTCTGCCACTGGGCCTTCGTGGGCGCCGGGGGCCACCCCGACGACCCCGCGGTCGTCGACGCCGGCGCCGCCCTCGAGCTGCTGCACACCTTCGCCCTCATCCACGACGACGTGATGGACGGCTCCGACCTCCGGCGAGGGCTGCGCACCGTGCACCGCAGCTTCGAGACCCGCCACCTGCTCGGCGACTGGCGGGGCGAGGGGCGGCGCTTCGGCGAGGGCGTGGCCATCCTGGTCGGCGACCTGGCCTTCGTCTACGCCGACCTCCTCCTGGCCGGCGCCCCCGCCGCCGCCGTGGAGGTGTTCACCGAGCTGCGCCTCGAGGTCAACGTGGGCCAGTACCTCGATCTGCTGGGCACCGTGCGGGGTGGCGTGGGCGTCGAGCAGGCCCGCCGCATCGGCGAGTACAAGTCGGGCCGCTACACCATCCAGCGCCCGCTGCACCTCGGGGCCGCCCTCGCCGGACGCCTCGGCGAGCTGGAGGCGTGCCTGTCCGGCTACGGCCGCCCGCTGGGCGAGGCCTTCCAGCTGCGTGACGACCTGCTGGGGGCGTTCGGCGACGCGGAGCTCACCGGCAAGCCCGTCGGGGAGGACCTCCGGGAGGGCAAGCCCACCGCCCTGTACGCCTTCGCGGCGGCCAGCGCCGACGGCGCCGCCGCCAAGCTCCTGGCCGACCGCTTCGGTGCCGCCGACCTCAGCGCCGAGGAGGTGGCCGAGCTCCAGGCGATCCTCGAGGAGACCGGCGCCCGCCGTGAGGTGGAGCGCACGATCCAGTCGCTGCTCGGGGAGGCCGTGGCCGCTCTGGACGGCGCCGACCTGGCCGGCGGCGCCAGGGAGCGGTTGGCCGAGCTGGCCTGCTTCGTGGCCGGCCGCGACCACTGACGTCAGCGACCTGTTCGCGGCCACTCACTCGCTCACCAGCTCATCGGAGCACTCTCGCCCTCTTGGTCCCGCGCTCGCTCCGGCGAACAGCTGGTGTCGTGATCGACTTCGTCTTCTTCTCGCCGGTGCGCGTAGGGCACGGTTCGTGCGGTATGAACGGGGAAGGCTGGGCGGGTGCCCTCGCAGCGTAGAGACGTTACTGTCGGACTCGCATCAGCGGTCCCAGAACAGTGACAAGGCGATCCCGTCGGGATCCTTCACGTTGAGGATCGACCCGGGTGGGATCTCGTGAGGGCCGTCGCAGTCGACGCCCTGCTCGCACAGCCGGGTCGTCCACGCGTCCAGGTCGGCTCTCTCGGCGACGCTGAAGGCGAGGTGATCGAGACCCGTTCGTCGAGGATCGAAGCCGGTCCGGTCAGCACCGAGGTGCTGCACGAGGGCGACCACAGGGCCGGTCCCGGGGAAGCGCATGATGACGGCCCCGCGGGACTCGCTCTGCTCCGCGAAGACCTCCTCCATTCCGAGCACGTCCCGGTACCAGCCGGTGCTCCGCTCGATGTCGGTGACGGTGAGGGCAACGTGGTGGAGCCCGACGAGATCAGCCATGCCGATCAGGATGCACCGTCACCGTCCTACGCTGCGACCATGCTCCTCGACGGAGTGAACCAACGTGGCGATCCTCACCAAGGACACCCAACGTCTGGTCCGGTTCTACCAGGAGGTGTTCGACGCGACGGTCAGCGGGCAGGGTGCAGGCGGGCGAGGGCGCGCTCCTCACCTTCATCGACATCGGCCCCTCCGCCGAGCTCAACGTATTCGAGGTGAAGGACAATACCGAGGCGGAGCGCCAAACGCCGATGTTCGACCGCGGCCGCATCGACCACCTGGGTCTGCAGGCCGCCTCGCTCGAGGCCTTCGACACGATCCGCGACCGCCTTACCGCGCGGGGCGCCACCGACGGGTTCGTCACCGACTTCGGCGCCATCTTGAGCCTGTTCTTCTGTGACCCCGACGGACTGGAAGGCGAGGTCTGCGTCGCGAACCCGAATGCCGAAGCCGGCGTCCGCAACCCTCCGGGGACCCCTGCCGCTGGCTACTCCGTCGTCGAGGAGCCGGATCGCTGATGCGGCCTCGTCCTACTCCTCCGAGGAGGGGTGCTGGACGGCAACCACCCGCTCGATTCGGTCTGCCGGGATCCCCAGGCAACGGGCGTGCTCGGTGAGGATGTCCGCGTCGGGGGCGACGTAGACGCAGTAGATCTTGTCGGTCGTCACGTAGCTGTGCAGCCAGCGGATGTCGGGCCCCAGCATGCGGATGACCTCGTTCGACTGCGCGGCCCCTTTCCGCAACTCCTCCGGAGCCTGCTCGCCAACCCCGGAGATCTGCTGGCCGCGGGCGTCACCAAGGGAGCGCTCTATCACCACTTGGGGGGGGAAGGAGCAGCTGTTCCGGGTCGTCTTCGAGTCGGTGAAGCGAGAGCTGAGCCGGGTGGTCGCCGCCGCTCAGTGGGACCGCGACCCCTGGATTGCGCTGCTCTCTGGCTGTCGGACCTTCATCGAGGCTCACACCGACGCAGGCGTCCAACGCATCGTGCTGCTCGATGCCCGGGCGGTCCTCAGCTGGGAGGCGTGGCACGAGGTCGACAGCCAGTACGGGACCGTGATCCTCAGAGCGTTCTGCGTCGAGCCCTCAACCACGGGCTCATCGAGCCGCAGCCGCTGAGTTCGCTGGCGGCCATCCTCTCCGGCGCGCTGACTGAAGCGTGCATGCTCGTGGTCAACGCCGCCGACCCCGCCACCACCCGGGGGGAAGCGATCGAAATCGTCGAGCGCCTGCTCGAAGGGCTTCGAGTCGTACCGGGGGAATGACAAGCTCGTGGCGGCCGGCGGGCCATCGTTAAGAGCCGCCAAAGGAGCGGTTGCCCGCCGCCTGCTGAAGGGCGGACGCTGGGCAAGCATTGACCAACGGTTGCGTCCTCCATCGAGCGGTCGGGCAGTGGCCGCGAGACGTCCCGACGGTCACGCGTCTTCAGGAAGGTGATCATGGTGATGAACCCGGTGTCGTCGCCGCCGGCGCCGCCCGTCCCACCCTTGCCGCCTCCGCCGCCTCCGCCGCCCTGGCTGAGCTCGCCCACGTGCTTGCTGACCGAGACCACCACGCCGTCGGCCGGCGCCCGCAGCCGGGTCTTCTCGAGGTTGTGCTTGGCCGTCACCACCTGCGCTTCAGCGCCACGCAGGGTGGCGAGGGCGTTGGCCAGCTCGGCGACGTCCTTGGCCTTCGCCTGCTGGCGGCGTTGGCGGCGTCGGTCGACGGCCTGGACAGCTCGGCGTTGCGCCGGGCGGCGTCCGCCTGGTTGAGCTTGGACTGGGCGTCCACCCGGCCCTTCTGCTGGTTCAGGCGGGCATTGGTCAGCTGGGCCTCGGCCTCGAGCACCTCGCCGCCAACCTGGTCGCCAACGCCGCCCGCTACAACACCACCGACGGGTGGATCTCCGTGCGGACCTCGACGGAGGACGGAACGGCGCTGCTCGAGGTGAGCAACAGCGGGCCCCGCATCGACGGCGACGTCCAGGCGCTGCTCGAGCCGTTCCGGCGGAACGCGCCCGACCGCTTGTCGTCGTCGTCCCAGCGCGGCGCCGGCCTCGGGCTCTCCATCGTGCGGGCCGTCGCCGAAGCCCACGGCGGATCGCTCACCCTCCATCCCCGGCCCGAGGGCGGGCTCACCGTTTCCGTGCGCCTGCCCCGGGGGCTGGCCTGAGCACCCGCCGCCGGCGCCGGCACCGGGGTCAGGCGCAGGTGGTGACCGAGGTGCCGCTCGCCGACGCCCGGGGCCCGCGCTCGGCGGCCCACCGGGCCAGGGCGTCGGTGAGGCGGGCGGTGTCCCTCGGCGTGTCCATCACGAAGTTGGCCCGGACGCACGTGCGGGCGCCGTCCTTCCAGGCCACGTAGCGGTCGCCGCCCCACCCGTCGGCCGCCGCCGTGGCCTCGTCGTCGTCCAGCTCGGCGTCGAGCATCAGGACGAGGAACAGCTGGCCGATCTCCCCGTCGTCGAACGCCGGCGCGTCGGCCCGGGGCACCGGCACCTGGCGGGGCTCGTCCCCCCGCAGGTACCGCTCGGGCTCGAGGACCTGCTCGGTGCTGGCCGGGGGACGGGCGTAGGCGGCGTCGAGCCGGGCCTGGCCGCCCGCCCGCACCAGGGCGGCCACCAGGCGGGGCCCGAACGAGTACGGGAAGGCGAAGGCGATCTGCACCACCTCCGGCAGGTTGGAGGGCACCTGGGCGGCCCGGACCGCCTCGTCGCGCGCCGCCTGCCGGCGCTCGTCACTCGAGAGCGTGCCGCGGTAGCGCTCCTCCACGCGCACGGCGCTGCCCTCGGCGAGGGCCTGGAAGCCGAGGAAGGCCTCGTCGCCGAGGTCGGGCCGGTGAAGGTCGAAGTGCTGATCCTCGACGGCGTGGGTGAGCTCGTGCACGAGGGTCGAGCGGACGGAGGCCGTCGCCTCCGACCCCCGGACCACCAGCTCGTCGGTCTCGGTGTCGTAGAAGCCGACGACGGCGCCGGCCGAGAACCGCTTCACGGTGGACAGGAGGTCGACCTCGGGGTCGAGCAGGCCCATGGCCTCGAGGACCGCCTCGGCGTCGCGCACCTCCTTGTCGTCCTCCTCGTTGCTCTCGGTGAGCCGGGCCTCGAAGGCGGCGTCGTCCAGCGCCGTCACGTCGACCGGGGCCTTGAACGCCAGCCCGCGCTCACGCTCCACGAACGCCTGCAGGGCGGGCACGGCGGAAACCACGTCGCCCGCCGGCCCGGCCGGCGCCGGCGC
>JALYMX010000257.1 GCA_030773495.1 Actinomycetota bacterium
GCCCTCCGACGCCCGCGGCCGCTTCGCTGCCGACCGACCGGTGCAGGGCGCGCACCGCCACCAGAGCCCGGGTCACCGACGCCGGCCGACGCCCCGAAGCGGCCAGCTCCTCGAGGTAGGCGTCCACGTCGCCCTCGGCGGCGGCGGTCACCGACACCCCCCTCCCAGCGAGGAAGCGCTCGTAGGCGGCCAGGTCGCGCCGGTAGGCGGCAAGCGTGTGGCCGGAGCGGCCCCGGTCGCCGAGGGACGCGAGGAAGGCCTCCGCCTCCTCGCTCAACGGCCGCGACGTGCTCAGTGCAGCTCCGCCAGGGGGTCGGCGGCGTCGAGCCCCAGGGCCTCGGCCACGACGGCGTTGGTGAGGCGTCCGCCCACCGTCGTCACCCCGCCGAGCAGGGCGCCGTCCCGCTCGACGGCGCCCCGCACGCCCCACTTGGCCAGAGCGACCACGTACGGCAGCGTGGCGTTGGTGAGGGCGTACGTGGAGGTGTGGGGGACGGCGCCGGGGACGTTCCCGACGCCGTAGTGGACGACGCCGTGCACCTCGTAGACGGGCGCGGCGTGGGTGGTCTCCCGGGTGGTCTCCACGCATCCGCCCTGGTCGACGGCGACGTCGACCACGACGGCGCCGGGCTTCATGCCCCCCACCATGGCCTCGGTGACGAGGGTGGGGGCCCGGCCCCCGGGGACCAGCACGGCGCCGATGAGCAGGTCGGCCTCGGCCACCGCCCGCTCGACGGCTCCCCGGTTGGAGGCCAGGGTGAGGATCCGCCCCTTGTGGATCTGGTCCACGAAGCGCAGGCGGTCGAGGTTCTTGTCCAGCAGCCAGACCTCGGCCTCCATCCCCTGGGCGATCCACGCCGCGTTCCACCCGACGTTGCCGGCGCCGAGCACCACGACCCGCGCCGGGCGCACGCCCGGGGCGCCGCCGAGGAGCACGCCCCGCCCGCCGTTCTCGCGCTCGAGGTAGTGGGCCCCGATCTGGGTGGCCATGCGCCCGGCCACCTCGCTCATGGGCGCCAACAGCGGCAGGGCACCGCCGGGCAGCTGGACGGTCTCGTAGGCGAGGGCGGTGGTGCCGGCGCCCAGCAGGGCCCGCGCCACGTCGGGGTAGTGGGCCAGGTGCAGGTAGGTGAACAGCACCTGGTCGGCCCGCAGGTGGGAGGCCTCCGAGGGCTGGGGCTCCTTCACCTTCACCACCAGCTCGGCCCCCCACGCCTCGGCCGTGGGGACGACGTCGGCGCCGGCCGCCGCGAAGTCCTCGTCGGCGATGGCCGACCCCTCTCCCGCCGAGTGCTCCACGAGCACGCGGTGGCTGCGGGCGACGAGTTCCCGCACGCCGTCCGGCGTCATGGCCACACGGTGCTCGCCAGTCTTCGTTTCGCCCGGGACGCCGACGATCACCCCGGCACGGTACCGGGCTCGATGCACGCACTCCCCGGGAACGCGAGGAGGGTGAGCGCCACCGCCCGGCCGCAACCGTGCCCCGTCTGCCCGGGCGGGCGGAGAAGGATCCGTAGCAGACTGCGTTCCCACCGCTGTGCGAGTCACCGAGGCACCCGGCGGCCAGCGCGAAGAACGTCGTCGTCGGTCACCTCCTCGCCGTCCTCATCGGCGCCGCCATGCCTTTATGGCTTCGGCCTGGCGGACGACCGGCCCGCCCGCAGCGCGCCGTCACGACGACGCGCGTGTCGGCCGCCGCGCTGTCCGTCGCCGTCACGCACTGGGACTCCGGGCAGCGTGCGACGCCCACGTGAGGGCGCGCCCGCGCCGTGTCAGCCGAGACGGAAGCGGTCGATCTGCCGGCGCTCGCGCT
Organism: Actinomycetota bacterium; assembly: GCA_030773495.1. Taxonomy (GTDB): domain Bacteria; phylum Actinomycetota; class Acidimicrobiia; order Acidimicrobiales; genus JALYMX01. The sequence goes on from JALYMX010000257.1 coordinate 1,814, forward strand.
TGGTCGGACGACCGGCGCCGGAGACGCGGGCGAAGACGGGAACGAGCTCGTCGCGCGGCGGGGGCGGCGGGCTGTGGTCGACGAGGCACTCGGCGGCGAGGGGCGCCCCCACCCGCTTGTCGATGATCCGGACGACCTCGAGCACACGGCGGCGCCCGTGCACGACGGCCTCAACCCGGTCACCGACCCGCACCGTCGTCGCCGGCTTGGCCGGCGCCCCGTTCACCCGGACGTGCCCGCCTCGGCACGCGTCGGTCGCCGCCGAGCGCGTCTTGTGCAGGCGCACGGCCCACAGCCAGCGATCCACCCTCGTGGCCTCCACCACCCCATCGTCCCACGCCACGTGAGGTCGTGGGGCTGGCGGGCGGCTGGTCGGTGGATGCGCGAGCGTTCGGGGCGTCGTCGAACGAGGGAGGAGGCACCCCATGCCGCAGGAGGTACGAGCCGTCGTGGCCCGGACCGTCAAGGAACCCGTCGAGGTGGTCACCATCGAGGTGCCCGATCCCGGTCTCGGGGAGGCGGTCGTGCAGGTCCAGGCCTGCGGCGTGTGCCACACCGACCTCCACTACCGCGAGGGCGGCATCAGCGACGAGTTCCCGTACCTGCTCGGCCACGAGGCCGCCGGCGTGGTGGAGGCGGTCGGGCCGGGCGTCGCCGGCGTGGAGCCCGGCGACTTCGTCGTCCTCAACTGGCGGGCGGTGTGCGGCACGTGCCGCTCCTGTCGCCGCGGGCGCCTGCAGTACTGCTTCGACACCCGGAACGCCGCCCAGGCGATGACGCTCGACGGGCAGGCGTTGAAGCCCGCCCTGGGGATCGGCGCCTTCGCCGAGAAGACGCTGGTCGCCCCCGGGCAGTGCACCAAGGTCGACTCCGCCGCCGACCCGGCCGTCGCCGGGCTCCTGGGCTGTGGCGTGATGGCGGGGCTCGGCGCGGCGATGCTGACCGGAGAGGTGCAGCGGGGCGACAGCGTCGCCGTGTTCGGCTGCGGCGGGGTGGGCAACGCCGCCATCGCCGGCGCCCGGCTGGCCGGCGCGACGACGATCATCGGCGTCGACCTCAACCCCCGCAAGCTCGAGTGGGCGCGCCAGTTGGGCGCTACCCACACCGTCGACGCCAGTGCCGAGGACCCCGTCGAGGCGATCCGCGCCGCCACCGGCGGCAACGGCGCCGACGTTTGCATCGAGGCGGTGGGCAACCCGAAGGCGTTCGAGCAGGCCTTCTACGCCCGCGACCACGCGGGCACCCTCGTCCAGGTCGGGGTCCCGACCCCGGACATGCGCATCGACCTCCCCATGGTCGACTTCTTCGGTCGCGGCGGGCGGCTGAAGCCGAGCTGGTACGGGGACTGCCTGCCGAGCCGCGACTTCCCGCTCCTCGTCGACCTCCACCTGCAAGGTCGGCTCCCACTCGACGCCTTCGTCACCGAGCGGATCGCCCTCGACGAGGTGGAGGCCGCCTTCCAGAAGATGGAGCAGGGCGAGGTCCTGCGCTCGGTGGTGGTGCTGTGATCGAGCGAGTGGTCACGTCCGGCACCTTCAGCCTCGACGGCCAGACCTTCGAGGTCGACAACAACGTGTGGCTGGTGGGCGACGACGAGGACGTGCTCGTCGTCGATGCCGCCCACGACCACCGGCCGATCCTCGCAGCGGTCGGGGCCCGGCGGGTCGTGGCCATCGTCGCCAGCCACGGTCACAACGACCACATCAACGCCGCCGGTAGCCTCGCCGACGCCACCGGGGCCCCAGTCCTGCTGCACCCCGACGACCGCGAGCTGTGGGGTCACGTCTACGACGACCGCGAGCCCGACGGGCGGTTGGCCGACGGCGACGTCCTCACCGCCGGCGGCCACCGCCTCCGGGTCCTGCACACCCCGGGGCACACCCCCGGCGGGGTGTGCCTGCACGACGGCGGCGCGGGCGTCGTCTTCAGCGCCGACACCCTGTTCAAGGGCGGCCCGGGGGCGACCGGGCGCCGCTTCAGCGACTTCCCGACGATCATCGACAGCATTTGCTCGAAGCTCCTCGTGCTCGACGGGGAGACCGTGGTCCACCCAGGGCACGGCGACTCGACGACGATCGGCGACGAGGCATCGCACCTCGAGGAGTGGATCGCCCGCGGCCACTAGTCGCACGGGGTGGCGCTGACGGCCGTCCCGAGCGCGGCGAAGGGCACCCCTCGGGGATGCGGTGCCAGGTGCCCCAACGCTTCGGCGACGTGGTCTTCGCCCACGAAAGCGGCAGCAGGCGTCTGAGTCCCCGCAACCACATCGTCGTCGCCGACCTGCGCCGGGCGGCGCCGTCGGGGCGCGAAGGGTGCTCCTCGATGAGGCCACGCCGTTTCCCTACCCGGGTGCAAGGCCGTTGTACGAGCCCGCAGTGCGGATTCCCCGCGACCGTGGCGTAACGACGCGAACCGTCCCGCCCGGCCGCCTCGGGGCCCAACACCGACCATGGGTGGAGAGCGAGGACTCAGGCGGTGCCGGCCAGCCGCTCCCGGGCCAGCGTGAGCCCGATGATCGTCTTGGCGTCCGCGATGACACCCGATGCGATCAGCCCGGGTACGTCGGCCAGGGCGACCTGCTCGACGGTGAGGTGCGACTCCTCCACTCCGTGGGCGGATGCTGCGCAGGGCTCGAGGTCGTCGGCCAGGAAGATGAAGGAGTGCTCGTCGCAGAACCCCGCCGAGTTGTAGAACTCGACGAGCTTCTCGATGCGGCCGGCGCGCATGCCGACCTCCTCCTCCAGCTCCCGCCTCGCCGTCGCCTCGGGCTCCTCGCCGGCGACGTCGCGCTTGCCGGCGGGGATCTCGATCAGCTCCCGGTCGATCGCCGCCCGGTACTGGCGCACGAGCAGTACGGCGGCGCCGCCGTCCACGACGGGCACGACCGAGACGGCGCCGGGGTGGTGGACCACCTCGCGCTCGAACTCGTCGCCCTCGGGTGACGCGAAGCGGCCCACGGCGACCGACACCAGAGAACCGCCCCACACCTCGCGCTCGCCCAGCTTGCGGAAGCCGGCGTCGGGGCGGCTCACAGGTCGAGCAAGGTCGGGTTGCGGCCCCGCGCCCGGTCGAGGGCGGCGCCGACCAGCTCGTAGAACAGCGGGTGGGGGCGGTCGGGCCGGCTCTTGAACTCCGGGTGGGCCTGCGTCCCCACCCAGCACGCGTGCCCGGGCAGCTCCACGAACTCCACCAGCCGATCGTCTGGCGACGTGCCGGAGCACACGAGCCCGGCATCCTCCAGGCGCCGGCGGAACCGGGGGTTCACCTCGTAGCGGTGGCGGTGGCGCTCGTACACCACCGGCTCGCCGTAGGCCTTCTCGACCAGCGAGCCCGGGCGGAGGCGGGCCACGTAGGACCCGAGGCGCATGGTGCCCCCCTTGTTCACCACCTCGCGCTGCTCGTCCATGAGGTCGATCACCAGCTCGGGCGAGGAGGGGTCGAACTCGCGCGAGTTGGCGGCCGGCAGCCCCGCCATGCTGCGGGCGAACTCGATCACCATCACCTGCAGCCCGAGGCACAACCCGAGGCAGGGCAGGTCGTGCTCGCGGGCGTAGCGGGCGGCGGCGATCATCCCCTCGATGCCGCGCTCGCCGAACCCGCCGGGGATGACGATGCCGTCGAGGTCGCGCAGGCGGCTCTCGGCCAGCAGTCCGGTGAGCTCCTCGGCCTGCACCCAGTCGATCTCCACCCGCGCTCCGTGGTGGAACCCGGCGTGGCGCAGGGCCTCGACCACCGACAGGTAGGCGTCGGGCAAGTTCACGTACTTGCCGATGAGCCCGATGCGCACCGGTGTGGTGGCCGCGTCGACCAGCTCCACCAGCCTCGCCCACTGGGTGAGGTCCGGCTCGCCGGGGAGGTGGAGCAGCCGGCACACCTCGTCGTCGAGGCCCTCGGCGTTGAGCACGAGCGGGATCTGGTAGATGTTGCGGGCGTCGACGGCGCTCACCACCGCCTCGGTGGGCACGTCGCACAGCAGGGAGATCTTCCGCTTGAGGCCCTCGGAGATGGGCTGGTCGGAGCGGCACACGATGACGTCGGGCTGGATGCCGCGGCTGCGCAGCTCGGTGACGGAGTGCTGCGTGGGCTTGGTCTTCTGCTCGCCGCTCGGCCCGAGGTAGGGCACGAGGGTGAGGTGGATGTAGCAGACGTTCTCCCGCCCGACGTCCTTGCGGAACTGCCGGATGGCCTCGAGGAACGGGAGGATCTCGATGTCGCCGACCGTGCCGCCCACCTCGGTGATCACCACGTCGACGTCGTCGGTGGCGAGGCGGGTGATCCGCTCCTTGATCTCGTTGGTGACGTGGGGGATGACCTGGACGGTCCTGCCCAGGAAGTCCCCGCGGCGCTCCTTGGCGATCACCGACTGGTAGATCGACCCCGTGGTCGTGTTCGACTCGCGGTGCAGGTTCTCGTCGATGAACCGCTCGTAGTGGCCCAGGTCGAGGTCGGTCTCACCGCCGTCGTCGGTGACGAAGACCTCCCCGTGCTCGAACGGGTTCATCGTGCCCGGGTCGACGTTGATGTAGGGGTCGAGCTTCTGGAGGGTGACGCGCAGGCCACGGCACTTGAGCAGGCGACCGAGGGCCGAGGCGGTGAGCCCCTTGCCGAGTGACGAGGCCACCCCCCCCGTCACGAAGATGTGCTTCGCCACGGGCTTCAACCCTACCTCAGCGCGCCTGGGCGCCGGGGGGACCGGGCGCCGCCAGGCCCGGCCTCGGCGCTCGTACAGTGAGCCCGTGGCGCGCCCGGGGGTCCTGCTCGGCGTGGCCGGTGGCGGCCTCGCCGTGTTCACCGTCCTCCTCGTGGCCGTGGCCGTCCATCGCGGCCCGCTGCCCTTCGACGCCGCCGTCCGCGACTGGGTGGCCGCCAACGCCACGCCCGAGGGCCGTGACCTCGTCCTCCCCCTGGCCCGCATGGGCGCCCGCGAGGCCCTCGTGCCCGTGCTGTTGGCGGGCGGCCTGGCCCTGTGGTGGCGCCGGCGCGCACCCGGCCCGCTGCTGCTGCTCGTCGGCAGCTACCTCGGGATGGCCATGGTCGTGGGCCCGGCCAAGAAGCTGCTCCACCGCCCCGAGCCCCTCGATCTGCCCGGCGAGATCGGCCGCAGCTTCCCCTCCGGCCACGGCGCCCAGGCCGTGCTCGTCTTCGGCCTCCTCGCCGCCCTGCTGGCTGCCGACCCGGTCGGGCGCAGAGCTCGCCCCGTGCTCGTCGCCGTACCCGTCGTGTGCAGCGCCCTCGTCGGCATCGCCATGGTGTACCGGAACGCCCACTGGCTGAGCGACGTGGTCGCCGGGTACGCCATCGGCGTGGTGTGGACGGCGGGGCCGCTGGCGCTGGCCCGCCTGGCCGCGCCGGGCCTGTTCGGGTTCACGCCTGTCGCCCCCACCGATCGAGCGCCCGAAGCGGCGGCACGGCGTCGATGACCCGGCCGAACGACACCGCTTCACTGGCCACGTTCAGGGCGGTGACGACGACGAGCACGGCCGTGCGGGTGGCCGGCGCGCAGGCCAGCACCACGCCGAGGCCGAGCGCCCCGCCGAGGACGTTGGCGCCGCTGTCCCCCAGCATCACCCGCTCGCCCAGGTCGTCGGGCAGGAGGGCGGCGCCGGCACCCACGACCACGGCGACGGCGCCCAGCTCCGGGGCCGCAGCGGTGGCGGCCACGAGGACTATGAAGGCGACGAGGGCCACCTTGGTGGTGCGGCCGGGCCGGCGGTCGAAGAGGTTGCCGAGGTTGGCGGCCAGGGCCACGAGGGCGGCATCGCCCACCAACCGGGCGGCGCCAGCG
>JALYMX010000258.1 GCA_030773495.1 Actinomycetota bacterium
GGCGACATCGGCCGGCACCGATGCGGCGCGTCGGGGTCGAGCACCAGAGCCAGCACGGCCTGCGCGGCGTGCTCGGAGGCCAGGTCGGCATCCGCCGGGGCGTGGATGTCGGCTCCGGCGAAGACGACCCGGGCCCGGTGGGTGAGGCGGTACTCGACGCGCTGGCCGCCCGTCGCCCCGTCCTCGGCCCCGCCGAGGATCTCCAGGACCGTCCCCTGGCCCAGCTCGGCGACGGCCGCCGGCCGCTCCTGCTCTATTCGCAGCCCGTACCGGGACGGCTCGCCGTCGGGGGGAACGGCCACAAGGTCGTCCCAGCTCGGGTAGGTGTCGACGCCTCGGGGCCGGTCCGGGTCGCCGACCACCAGGGCGCCCCGCGGGTAGGCGAGGGGGGGTTGGCGGTCGCGCGCGGCCGACAACGCGTGGCGTACGACGGCCGGCAGGGCGAAGCCGAGCGCTTCCTCGAGGGCGCCGACGCTGGGACGGCTGCCGACGTCGGCGCCGAGGTCGTGTTCGGCCAGGGCGCGCAACCCGCCGTTCGTTCCGTGGCGCCGGTGGCTCGCCCAGAAGGTGGCGAGCCGGGGGTCCCAGCCGAGGAACCACTTCCCCGCCGGTGTGGTGATCGAGGCGCGGGCGCCCTCGGCGCCAGGGCGCGCCACGCGGTCAGCCTCCACCGCCTCCTCCTCGGCCGTCGCGCCGCCGCGTCACCCGCTGGCGAGGCGCCCTCACGCCGCCGCCTCCTGGCCGGGGTCCTCGGAGCCGGCCCGTCCGCCCCGACTGAGCCCACGCAGTCGGCCGAACCCGCTGGGCAGCGGCGTCCCGGTCGCCTCGAAGTGCAGACGCGGGTCTCGGAAGAAGTACCGCCCGATGAGATGGGCCGGGGGCAGGGTGTTGTGCAGGAGCAGGGCCTCGCCAGGGCGGACCTGGCGGAGCAGGGCCATGGGCATCAACTCGGTGCGTGCCGCGGACTCCGAGATCGAGCGGCGCCCACCGCCGACCCCGGCCACGTCCACCGACACCTGGCGCTGGCGGACGTGCTCGGACCCCAACAGCGCCTCGGCGTACTTGAGGGTCGACTCGTCGGAGAGCCCGGCGAAGAACACCTTTGTCAGGCAGTTGGACAAGATGGTGTCGGCTTGGCGGCCGTAGACCGCGTCGATCTGCGCCTTGGACTGGTAGATGAGGACGAGCAGCAGGCCGATGCCGGCGCAGGTGGAGGCCAGCCCCTGGAGGTTGCGCAGCGGCCAGTTGCCCGCCTCGTCGACGATGACCAGCACCGGGCCGATCGGCTTGTTGTCTTTGCCGACCTTCTCGTAGGCCTGCTCGAACAGGTCGCCCAGCAGCCCGCCCAGCACCGGCGCCAGGCGCTGGGCCTCGTGCAGGGGGGCGCACATGAACAGGGTGTTGGCCCGACGCCCACCGTCGGGCAGGGGCGAGTCGTCCAGGAGCCAGTCCAGGTCGACGGGGGTACCCGCGGCCGAGCGGACCACGGTGGGGTCGTTCCAGGCGGAGACCATGGCCTTGGCCGTCACGTAGACCGAGGAGAGCTGGCGGAACTCGAGGCCCCAGGTGGCCTCGAGCATCTCCTTGGCCTGGCGCGCGTCGGCCGCCACCGCCGGGTCGGCGTGGTGGGCGAGGGCCTCGACCAGGGTGGCGGCCACGGACAGCTCGCCGGCGGGCGAGGGCCGGTCCATGGTCAGGACCCACGAGACCACGTAGGCCATGCCCAGGTCGTTGTTGGCGGCCACGAAGAACAGCGGGGCGAGCAGGTCCTCGGCCGAGGACACCCAGAAGGCCATGTCCCCGCTCGAGGAGGACCAGTCGACGGCGTTGGCCAGGGCCCTGGCCGCCTTCTTGGCGCCAGTGAGGGTGCTCGCCGCCCGCAGCGGCGACCAGGCCGAGCTCGTCTCCCAGGTCGCATCGGCCGGGTCGAAGACCTTGACGTCGCCCCGGCGGCGCCGGGCCCGGATGGTCGAACCCATGAGGTCGGACTTGACCGACAGGGCGATGACGGGGCCGTCCCACTCCAGAAGGGCGGGGACGGCCAGAGCGGTGGTCTTCCCGCACCGGGTAGGGCCGAGCACCACGACGGCGCCCCGGTCCCCCCGGCGCGCCTCAGCCCGGCGGCGCGCCCAGCAGGGCAGGTGCGCGAGGTCCAGGCCCCGGTCCTCGGTGGCCACCAGCCGTCCCCCGACACGCCCGAGGATCATCCGGTTCGGTGTCGGCCTCCCCACCCACAACGGAGCCATGTCCCGGCCGCGGGCGAAGCGGCACTCGGGGTCGAGCCCCATGCGCCTGCGGCGTTCGAAGCCCACCCGCCGGCGGCCGGCGAGGGCGGCCACCACGGCGAGTCCGGCCACGGCCAGGGCCATCACGGGGACGGTGCAGAGCCAGTAGGCGACGGGACCGGGCAGACGCCCTCGGACCGCCGCCGGCCAGGCCGCGGCGGGGTCGCCGGGCCGAGAGACGAGCTTCGGCACCGCCCGCGCCGCCTCCCCCAGCCCCACACCAAGGGCGTCGTGGGAGCCGAAGACCACGGCGGCGAGGTTGCCCGCGGCCCAAACCGCCCCGAGCCCGAGGACGGCCACGCACGCGACGGCCAGGATGGCCAGCTCGAGGCCGGCGTCGTCACGGTTCATTTCAGGCTGCCCAGTCCGCCAGGCGTCGCAGGGCGGCTGCCCTGCGGTAGCGCACGGACCGGTCGGTGACGCCCTCGGCGGCGCCCACGTTGGCGCAGGTCGCCCACCCGACGAAGAGCGACCCGACCAGCTGGGCGTCCCTTCGGCTCAGCCCCTTGCCGGAGGCGTCAGCCAGCAGCCTCACAAGGTCCTCCCCGGCGTTGCCGGCCGTCGATACCGCCCGACCCGCCAGGTCGGCGACGAGCTCCCCGCTCCAGCCCGGGTCGGCCCGCCCGGCTTTCGGGCCACCGAGCTCGCCAATGGCGGCGACCAGCACTTCGCGCTGGCGGCGCCGCCCGGCCACACGCGCCGGCTGGCGAAGGGCGCGGTGCTCGATCGTGCGGAGCAGCGCGATCTTCACCGTGCGACCCCGCAGCTCCACGCCCGAACGCGCCGTCTCCCACGCCACCGTCACCAGGTCGTCGAGCGCTTCCTGCGGCGGTCGCTGACCACCTCCGCGTCGCGAATAGGCGACACGCACCAAGCAGGGCATGAGGTACTGGACGACGACGCGTGTCGCGTCCCGGTCTCCCCCGGCGGCTCGCTCAGCGAGTGCGGCCAGGACCTCTTCCACCCTCGTCTGGGGGGTCCCCTGGTCCTCCATCTCCACAAGGGCGTCGGCCACGGCGCGGTAGCACCGCAGCCGGTCGTCGGTCAGCCATCCCGCCGGCGCCGGAGCCCGACGCCGCTCGTAGTCGAGCTGCCATTCACGGTTGAGCGCCCCGGCGAGGCGGGAGAGAACGAGATCGGGAGCGGTGCCGGCTCGACGGGCTGAGGTCGTCATCATGCGCCGCATCCTCGGACCCGACGTCACCGGGAACGTCACGCCCAACGTCACCGCCACCGCGCTCGGCCGGGTTTTTTCGGCGCACCTCGCCATGCGACGTCACCGAGAACGTCACCCGGCGCCCGGTGTGTCCCGCCCGAGCGTCCTCGAGCGGCTACCGCGGTCCGATCGCGGTTCCAAACGGAACGAGCCGCGGGCCGAACAGCACAGGGGGCCGTCTGGCGCAGGAGGACGATGAGCGGCTACGACCGTGACGAGGTGCTAGCGCACACGGACCTGACCGCGCTCGCGGCAGAGCTGTGCGGCCCGCCGCGGGGTCAGGCGGCGGGAGCGAAGTGGCACTGCCCGAACCCCGACCACCCCGACGCGCATCCTTCCATGAGCGTGTTCAGGGGCCAGCGCTCGCAGCGGTGGAAGTGCCACGCCTGCGGCGACGGGGGGACCGCCATCGACCTCTGGATGACCGTGAGGAAGTGCGGAGTGGGCGAGGCCATCGAAGAGCTCGGGGCGCGCACCCACCTCCTGCGTGATGGCCCTCCCTGGTCGGCATCCGCGGGTCGGGTCGGGCGTCCAGGGCGCCGTCCCGACGGGCCACAGGCTCAGCCGGAGACGCCATCGGATGCGAAGCCCGCGCCAGTGCGGACAACAACGGTGGCCACGGCCGTCGATCCGGCCGTGGAGGCGTACGTGGCCACCGCAGCGGAGCTCCTGTGGGGGCCGAGTGGCGAGCCCGGCCGCAGCTGGTTGCGCGAACGCGGGTTCAGCGATGAGGTCCTCCGGGCCAACCGAGTGGGCTACGACCCCGGGCCCCGCGCCTTCCGCCGACCCAGGGGCCTGCCACGTCACGGTCCTGGCGTGGTCTATCCGGTCATGGGTCCCGACGGGGCCGCGGTGTACTTCCAAACCCGGTACCTCGATCCGATCGCCGCGGGCCGCGACAAGTACGACAACCCCTGGTCGGGCCTCGCGAGCAACCCGCGCGTCGCCGTGCTGCGGACCCCCTCGGCGAACGGCGCCTTCGAAGGATTGGTCGTCGTGACGGAGGGCATCCCCGACGGACTCGTCGTCGCCCAGTCGGGCGCCCGCGTCGCCGCCGTCATCGGCGCCAGCAACCACGGTCCTGAGGTGGCGCCCCGCATCAGCGAGGCATTCCCGACGGGAGTGTTCGCCATCCTGTGGGATGCCGACCGGGGTGGGCGGCGCGGCGGCTGCCTCCTCGGGGTTGGCCTGGTCGAGATCGGTCGGGACGTGGTCCTAAGCGCCCCCCCTCGCGGCTTCAACGACGTGAACGACTGGTGGCGAGATCAGCCCAACGCGCTGCGCGAGGCCCTCGCCTCGGCCCGCCGTCCCCCGCTGTACCGTCCCGACTTCGCCGCCGGGGGTGGCATACCCGCGCAGGATTCGTTCGGCCTTGCCACCTAGACCGGGGATCGGTGAAGGTCTGGTCACCGTGCTCGGAGCGACCCTGCCAGGAGGGGGTGGGAGGTCGTGTCCCCGGCAAGGCCGGTGCCCGCCGGCCTCGTCGCCCGATCCTGGACTCCGGCGGCGGCCGGATCTCCAGCACACCGACACGGTGGCCGGTGTGCTCGTGCCCGTCGCCGTTCGTCAGACCTGCCACGCGGCGTTGGGCCATCGTCGAGCACCTTCATTGCTACCGAAGGTGAGGTCGGGTCAAGCCGCCGAGGGTGTAGCGGCCCCACTCACTGGCCGGCAGCGCCGAAGGACGGTAGCCGGCCAGGTTGAAGGGTCACCAACGGCGAGAGCTACCGCATGCGCGAGGCCCGCGGCCCCACCCACGCCGCCAAGACGGCCTGACGGCCTGAAAGGCGGCACGGTGACCACGCCGGCCGAGCAAGAGGAGCTGCGGATGGGACGGCGCGCAGCGCACCAGGCGTCACAGCCCGCTGTGCTCAACAATGGCTCAGTAGCAAGCCCACGCCGGTTCCCGAGGCCCTGGCTGACGGTCGGCCTTGGCGTTGAGGCCACTGAGCCTCCTGGCGGAGCCGTACCATCTCCGCCACGCGCCGGTCCAGGTCGGCCACCTGGCGGTCGAGCGCCTTGTCTGTCAGGAAGTCACAGGGCGGCTCGCCTCGCTCCCGAAAGGCCAGCACCTCGGCGATCTCGCTCTCTAGAGGACAGCCCGAGCCGGCGGGCTCCCCTTGATGAAGGCCAGGTGGTCGACGTCATCGTTCGTGTAGTCCGATAGGCGGAGGACAGACAGGGGTCGCTCGCCCAGCCCGACATCGGTCAGTTGCGACGCTTGGCCAGTACGTCGCGTTCCGCGAGGCTTGGCAGAACAACGCCGCCTCCGTTCTCGGCGTATGAGCCGGGCGTTTTATCGGAGGCACGGCACTTGGACGCGCATGGCGCGGTGCCCGGCTCCGCCGGAGCCGTGTGCGTCAGCTGGCACCCGGGCTCATGAAGCCCGCGCCACGCCTGGACTCGGACCGCCAACATTCCCAGGCGCAGCAAACGTGCCGTTCTCGGGCGGTCTGGTGAGTGACCGGAGGAGGGACGACGTTCCGCCTACCCGGCGGCGGAGCGACACTCGCATGGCCGGGGGGTCATTCTCGCGCGTGGACGGCAGAGAGGAGCTGTTCGAGGTACTACACCACCCCTCACGATCGCACGAGCTCGACCCTTCCGTCGGCGTGAAGGGGATCGCGCAGCAGCTGCCGGAGCGGAAGTCCCAGGCCATAGGGGTGCGGAGGGAGCCGGTTGCAGGATGCGGAGGAAGCAGCCGTCTGGGAGGTCTAGCTCGCCGTGGCCGGTGATCACCTTCAGCTCGTCGCCATCGAGCAACCCCACCATATCGGGGGGTCCACGGCGAGCACCGCCGCCGTCGCTGCGAACTGGACGCTGGCAGGTGGCCTGCGACGAGGAATGGTGCAGGATCCTGAACACGAGGAGTATCGGAACAGGATCGGCGCTTGTGGCGGTCACAATGAACAAGCGGTCGCCGGCAGGCGGATAACGGCGAGGGCTACCGTTCGAGGGTGCGAGAGTTTCCTCTGGACCGCTCCCACGATGAGGACGACGACGACGGCCCCGGCGTGCGGATCATCGAGGAACGGCCGCCCCTGCGGGAGGGCAGATCTTCGTCGACTTCGACGAGCGTGCCACGATCGCTGGGTCGATGGAGACCGCCTACGTCGCCCTGGATCACGCCTTCCGCTGCATCTGGATCGAAAAGTCCTTGGAGTCGGGCTGGCCCCGTGAGTTCTGGGACGACGGCGACGTCGAGGAGCCGCATTGGCCGACCTCGATCCCGCGATGTTGGCCAAGGTGAGTGCCATTAACGGCATGGAACACGCACTGACCACGCATCGACGGATCCTGGCCACTTGGTCGGCCTTCCTGCCTTGGCTACAGGAGCGGGACCTAATAGCCGGCGGCAACGCTCCGTACCTCGAGCAGGTCGTGGAGCTGCCCCCTTCTAAGGAGCCGGCTCGTGCGGCGACGAGGAGTTCGCCCGACCCGATTGCCGACATCATCAGTAGCGGGACAAGGAGCCGGGGATGCGTGGCCGGAGCGTGATCGCGCTCTCGTCGGCGTCCTTGTGGCGGCCGACCTCACCCTCGCCGAGGCCGCCCTTCTCCATGTTGGCGACGTCTCGCTCGCTAGAGGCAGCGCCATGTTGACCGTCCGGAACCACCAGCGAGCCGACGCCTTGCGCCGCTTCCCCTGGAGGCAGTCGTCGGCCGCGCACGCAGGATGATGTGGCCGTCCCCGGCGGCGGTCCATGACCCGACTCGGTTCGGGCCCACCATCCCACTGCCTCAGCCACGGCTTGAGGTAGGCATGCCGCATGCCTTTTGGGCGCCGACCGGACAAGCGAGGTGGGTGTGCCGTCGGTTCGGAGGCCGAGGGAATTTACCCTCGGATCGCATGCTGCGGCCGTGAGAACGTGTGAGAAAGCCCGTCCCGATCGACGCCCGTCGGCGAGAGGTGTATTGGGTGCCGAGGGAGCTGATGGATCCGACCGACCCGAAGCCTGGACGACCAGTCGTCGTCATCGAACAGGCTGTCGGGCCGGCGGGGAGGATCCGCGTTGTCTCCCGCACCCGTTACCTCGCTCGGGGCGGTGTCGTCTCCCCACCCGACTCAAGGCTTAGGTTGAACGACGAGGGCCGGTTCTCGGACGAATTCACCATCGATGCTGCGCTGTTCACGGTTCCGCCGGTCGAGTACCGCGGCGACCTCGCGTGGGACGTGTTCGACCAGGTCTGCGCGGAGTTCCTGTGAGCGCACTCGACGAGCTCACCGTCGACGGTCGCCTCGGTGACACCGGGGCCAGGATGCTCTACGCCTCCGTCCGTGCAGTCGGGAAGGGCCGAGGGTTCAAGCCGCCCGCAGGCCACGACCGCTGGTCCAAGGACGCGATCGCCGAGGTCGCCCATAACTTCCTCGCCGACTCGAGAACCCCCGGTCGCCTCGCGTACCTGACGATCCACGCTACCGATGACCAGTCGATGGAACGCCTGCTCAACACCATGGTCCTCAACTACCTGCGCGACCAGGGCAGGCGGACCGAGGTCGGTAGGCTCGTCCGCCGCATCAACACGCTCCTCGCCGACGACAACCGGTTCCTGTCCGCCCACGACCGCTGGAGCCTCACCACGGGACCGACCACACCGTCCACGACGCCTCCCGAGGAGCTCGCGCGCGCGGCCGACGCCGTCGAGCACGTCACCGTGCCCCGATGGAACGACCGCACAGCACGAGCCCACCCGCACGCCGACGCCCCCTCCATCGCACGGCTCTGCCACACCGTCCTCGAAGCCGCCGAAGGGTCTCTCATGGCGGCCGACCTGGCCCGGGCCATCGCTGCCCGCGTCGGCCTGCGCCCCACCCCGATCGTGAACCTCCTCGACGTCCCCGAACCGGCCGACGACACCTACACGACCGTCATCGAGGCGAGCGACGACCTGATCGCCGCCCGTGCCGTGTTCGACACCCTCACCGAACGGGAGAAGCGAATCATGGCCACCCTGCACCTGCCCCTACGGGACCTCTTCGACGCGATCGGGATCAAGAAGAGCCAGGCATCACCCGTGAGAGCCCGCACGATTGCCGCCGTCACCGAGGCAACATCGGACTTGGCGAACCCCGACATCGTCCGAGCCCATATCCACGACATCGCCCGAGGCTGGCTCCAGGATCGGACAACCGACGCCGATGCGGCGTCATGAACACATGCCATGACCGCTGATCCGCACCCCACCGAGACCGCCCTCGCTGCTTACGCGGCCGGCGAACAGGCGGACAGCAGCGCCCTCGGCGGCCACATCGCCTCGTGCGACCAGTGCCTGGCCATCGTCGTCCGGCTCAGCGACGAACCGCTCGACGACCTCCCTGACCTTCCCCTCCCGGCCGTCGCACCGGCCGTCCCCCCGGCCACCGTCCGGGCCGTCGCCGACGCCCGGACCGTCGAGGTGACCCCCGACCAGATGTGGCGCGCGGCCCCGCCCGCCGGCGGCCCGACCCAGCTCCTGTGGACCCGCCGGCTCCGGTCCGACGGACGAGTCGCAGTAGTCCCCGTGGCCCTCGACACCGACCACGCGGACGAGTACTCGCTCATCGTCCCCGCCGACCGTTCACCGCTCGGCGTCGACCTCGTGTTCCACACGATGGTGGAGACAACCATCGACCGCAGGACTCTGGTCGACTGCATCGTCGAACACGCCGGCGTCGCTGCGGCCATCACGACCGTCCGGGACGCCCGCACCCAGGGCCTGCCCGTGCACGGCCTCCGCGTCGGGTCCCCGATCGTGTCCCTCGCCGACGAGCGGATCGAGTACCGGCAGCAGCTGTCCGACGCGCTGATCCAGCTCACAACCGCCCGCTTCGACCCCGACCGATCCGACGACGATGACGCCCACGACCTTCCCACGGACGTGCCGAACGACACAGCGATCCGCGCCCTCATCGACGACGAGATCACCGCAGAGCTCATTGACACGATGCTCAGCGGGCTGTCGGACACCTACCCCGCCGCCCGAGTCCTGCCCGCCCGACCCGGTCCGGCGCACGCCGGCGACATCTCGGCGTTCGCCACCATCGTGAACATCGACGTGTTTGTCAGCATCGTCACTGTCACCACCGACGTTCCCGATGGCGACCTGCCCGAACTGTGCCGATCCGTGTTCCACACCGACCTGTCCGTCCACGCCGTCTGCTTCGTCACGATCCCCGGATCGTTCGATGCGCGCCTTGTCGACCGGCGCGCCTTGTGCGACGCGTACGAGACGCCGAGCGGTCGCCTGCGGCTTCCAGACGACGTCCTGCACGGACCCGTCGTGGACGTGCTGCTCAAGTTCTTCGATCGACGCGTCAACCCGTTCCGGGCCATCACGACCGCCACCGTCGACCCGATCACGATCAACCAACGCGACCTCGCCGTCCAGTACGGAGCCGGAGCCGTCCGCGACATCGCAGAGCGTGCGTCCGGGCTGCGAGTACCGGGAAAGGCCGACGGCTACCGGCGCGTCACCAATCACCGCGACGCAGTCATCCGGATCGTCGAACAAGCCCTCACGCACGACACCGTCGATATCGCTGCAATCCTGGAAGGCGAGCCGTGATCACCACCCTGGAGCTCCACAACTGGCGCACCTACGACCATCTGGTGCTCACCTTGGGGCCCGGCGCCACGTTCATCGTCGCTCCCAACGGCGTCGGCAAGTCCTCCATCATCGAAGCCGCCCGGTTCGCGACCTTTGGATTCGCCCCTACCCGCGGTGGCGTCCACAAGCTCGGCGCCACCGGCCCGACCAGAGCGTCGGTAACGATCGACCTGGGCGACGAACGGACGTTGCGGATCACCCGAACGCTCCCGACCAAGAAAAAGGCCGAACCGGTCGTCGACGCGACCATCGACCACCAACCACTCGCGCCGCCGGATCTTGATCAGTTCCTCTCGGACACGTTCGGCGCGTCGGTCGCGTTCCTCGACCGCATGTCTATGATGTCCGGCTCCGAGGTCATCGCGAACACCAGGGGTGTCGACCTGAAGTCCCACCTGTCCGCGTTCCTCGGACTAGGCGGCGTCGAGCGAGCCATCGCCGAAACAGACCGACTGCTCAAGATCGCCGCAGGCGACGTCGGCCACCACCGCAACGCTGCCCGCATCTCCGAAGCCGAGCTTCAAGCCCTCCGCACCAAGGCCGACCGGGCCCGAGAACAGCTCGCCGAAGCCGATGCAGCCGTCGCGGCCGCACAGAAGCAGCTCAGGCAGGCCAGAGCAGCGCACTCCGCGGCAGAACGCGCAGCCGAGGTCATCGCTCGAGCCGACACAAGACATGCAGCGCTCTCCGAGCTCGCCGCCCAGGCGTCAGACCTCACCGGATCCCCGGTCACCGTCGATGCGCTCGACGATGCCCTCGCCCGGACCGAGGCCGTCACGTACGCGGAGGTTGACCGGATCCGTCGCCGTCGCGCCGAGCTCGACGGGCGCATAGCAGCCACCACCGCCGCCATGGACGAACTCACCGGCACAACCGGGGCCTGCCCCGTCTGCCGGCGACCGCTGGACCGCGCCGACGTCGAGGCCGCACGCGAAGGCCACGAAGCCGAGATCCGGGCCTGGGAAGCCGAACGTGACGACCTCGACGAACGGGCCGCGTCCGAGCAACTGCACCGCGTCAGCACCCTCCGTGCCGCCGTCCTCCGACACGGGCCCCCGCCCGAGATCCCCGCCGACACGCCCACCGTCGAGGACACCGCGGCAGCCGAAGCCGCAGCGGCCGCCGCCCTCGACACGGTCGCCATGGCAGCCGCCGAGTCCCGCGCTGCAGCCGGCGCCGCCGAGGCCACGCTCGACGAAGCCGTGTCGGCCGCGTCGGCACTGGACGCCGTCATCGCAGCGTTCGAACGGCAGGCGACCCTGGAGGCCACCAAAGACGCGCTCACCAAGGCGCGCGCAACCCTCCTCACCGAGGGCATCGAGCCCCTCGAAGAAGCCCTACACGAACGGTGGACGAACCTGTTCGAGCACCGCACCGGCCTGACGCTCGACGGCGACGGCACCGTCACCCGAACCGTCGGCGACGGAACTCTGTCCTTCGACCAGTTCAGCGACGGCGAGAGGATGGCCGCCCAGCTGCTGCTGCGCGTGCTCGTCCTCAAGGCCACCACCAAGCTCCCGTTCCTCTGGATCGATGAACCCCTGGAACACCTCGACCCGGACGCGCGTCGCGCCCTCAGCCTCCTGCTCACCGGCGCCCCCCAGGAGCCCGGCGGGCCGCTCCGCCAGGTCGTCATGACGACCTACGAGGAGCCCCTTGTGCGGCGCCTGCAGAGCGCCCTGGCTGGCACCCACGTCACCTACGTCCGCGCCGGCGGGAACTAGCAGACAAATCACGGCCGGGACCGGACGCCAGGGGGTGACCCGGCGTCCGCCCTTGGTGATCCGACAGTCGGATCACCTAAGGAGGATGACATGACCCAGCGCAAGACCGGTCCGAAGGCCGCCTCGGCGGCGAGCAAGGTCCTGCGCGACGGCCGCACCGGCAAGGCGTCCAAGACCGCCGCCGGCTCCGCGCTGTCGCAGGCTGCGCCCAAACGGAAGGGCAGCCGATGACCGTCCGACGGATAACCAGCACCCGCACAACCACCCGCACGGTCCCGGTCAAGACCCCCACCGGCACCCGGCACATCCCCGTCCGGGTCACCACCCGCACGACCACCATCCGCCGGACTCGCTGACAGTCCGGGACCAAGGAGACGACCATGCCCAAGAGCAACAACCGCCACGTCGTGCCCAACCCGCGCGGCGGGTGGGACGTGAAGGCCCCTGGCGCCGAGCGCGCCAGTTCCCACCACGACACCCAGGCCCAAGCCGAGCAGCGCGGTAAGGAGATTGTGCGTAACCGAGGCGGTGGAGAGGTCCGCATCCACCGCCCGAACGGCCGGCTCCGCGACAGCGACACCGTCGACCCGGGCAATGACCCGAACCCCCCGCGCGATCGGCGGCACTGACCATGCAGTTCATCCACTCCGACCTCGGGCAGTGCAAGCGCGGCGACGTCGCGGAGATCACCCTGACCCGGGGCGCCAACGTCCGGCTCCTCGACTCGGCGAACTTCAGCCGATACCGACGCGGCCAGCAGCACAGGTGCATCGGCGGCCTCGCAAGGAAGTCCCCGGTCCGGCTCGCCATCCCCAACTCGGGCCACTGGCACGTCGCAGTGGACATGCAGGGCCTCCGCGGGTCGACCCGGGCCGGCATCAGGCTCCTACCCGCCGAGTCGCTGCGGCCGCTGCCCCCGCTGCGACAGGGACGACCGGAGCTCGCCGAGCTCGCCCATGCCATCGCCGAGGTCACCGACGACGACGCCCGCGAATTCGACGTGTTCATCTCGCACGCGAGCGAGGACAAGGATGCCGTCGTCAGGCCTTTGGCCGCCGCGCTCTCGGCCCGCGGCCTGTCAGTCTGGTTCGACGAGTTCGAGCTACGCATCGGCGACTCCCTGCGTCGTAAGATCGATGTGGGCATCGCCCGCAGTCGCTTCGGCATCGTCGTCCTGTCCCCGCAGTTCTTCGCCAAGAGCTGGCCGCAGTACGAGCTTGACGGACTCGTGACCATGGCCAACTCGGGCCGCCAGGTCCTGCTGCCCCTGTGGCACGGCGTCTCCCGGGACGACGTCATCGCGCAGAGCCCATCGCTCGCCGACAAGGTCGCGCTCCACACCGCGGACCTGACCATCGACGAGATCAGCGACGAGATCGCCTCCGTCATCGGGCCACAAAGTGCCGACCCCGACGCCGCATGACAGTAGCCCGCCGCAGGGCCCGACACGGCGTACCCACTGCCGGTGCATGGACGGAGAACCCCGATGGTGTACGTGGCGATCCACCCGGGCGGAGGCGCCGCCGATGAGCACGTCGGCTGGCGTCCGCTGGCTCGACTGCTCGAACTCGAGCCCGATAATGCTTACCAACGCGGGCGACAGCCGGTCGGCGCGAGACGGCGTACGTCCATCGGAGGAGCACGGTGGCCGATTCGTCGTCACACGCCGAGCCTCTTCACCGACACCCATACCCGGCGTGTCACCAGTCGTCTGCGCAACACGCCGAGCGGGCGGGGCCGGCGGCACCGGCCGTCCGAAGGAATCCGACGCGCGGGACCGCCAGCGTCCGGCTCTCAGATCTTTGTGTGCTTCACTTCAACCGTGCCCCCCCTGCAGGACGTGCCAGCTCACCGCTCGACGTGACGCCGGGATAGCCCCGCTCTAGGACTCGATCCAGCGCACCCCGGCTGGGGCGTCGTTCATGCGATCGGAACAACGATCGAGGGTTGGCTTGTCTTGGTCGCCCGCCGGCACATCATGACTTTCGTTGACCTCACCGATGATGAGGCCGCCGAGCTGGGCCCGCTCATCGCCGGTGTCTCACGAGCGCTACGAGACGTCGTCGGATGCTCGAAGACGAACCTCGCGCAGTTCGCAGAGCACCCGCAGCGCCCGCACGTCCATGTGCACATGATCCCGCCGGGCCGAGCAGTTGCCGAGGGACCAGCTCGGCCCGGCGATCTTCAGCCAGCTTGGCGCTGGTCCGGACGACTGTGTAGCGGAGGGCCGAATGGATGCGATCGCTGCGGCCGTCAGGGCCCACCTCGGGTGAGGCCTGTCACGGCGGATCAAGAAACGGCTGGTCGACTCGAAAATAGCTGCCGTTCGGTGCTCTCGCCGAGCCCGCCGTCGTGTCCTCGAACGCGCACCCATATCCCTCCTGTTCCGGTCCTTGCCATAGCCCAAAATGTGCCGTTGAGGGACACTCGCGCAGAGTACCTGAGCCGCCCGGGAACCGGCGTACGGCAGTGAAGCGGGCGCTCGGTAACCCTCGTCCCCGCAAGGCCGGGACGATCACCTGGGAGTCTCTGCCCAACGACCTCGACGACCTCGCCAGGCTGGAGCGGCTCGGCCCCCGCCTCGACGCGGCCCGGCGGGCAGCTGGCGGGCAGCGCGTGACCGCCTACGTCGCCGTCGGTCTCAAGCAGCGGCTCGAGGGTACCTGGCCGAGCGCGGCCTGCCGGTCCAGCAGGGGCCCTGTGGTGCCTGGCCACGATCCGCCTACTCGACGAACTTGCGCCAGAACCGGCGGGCGGCTTCAGATCTTCGCGAGGCTCGTCGATCCAGGCCAAACGCTGCCCGCGGCGTCGTCGATCTGGACGAGGCCAACGTGCTCGCCGCTCTGTTCGACCGGGAGAAGGGTCATGCCCCTCGCATCACCTTGTTCGTGTCGCAGAAGTCGACCTCGACGCCGCCGGTGACGTGGTCGACGAGCGCCGAGTAGTCGCCGATCTTCCAGAGCGACCGGTGGGCAGGCATCACCGCCAAGCTGGTGGCCTCGGGCGCCGTGAGGCCAAAGCGGCTGAGCAGATCGCTGGCCTGGTCGTGGTTCTGATGCAGGTACACCTTGACCGAGGTGGTGTTGAGAAGCGCCTCGGTCTGCTTGACGGCGGCGGCCCCGTCGTCGAACTGTGCCCGCAGCTCGGACAAGGCGTGGATGATGATCATGTTGGCGCACCCGAACTGACGGCCGACCTTCCATCCGTCGAGGAAGTAGCTGACCATGGCCGGGTTCTGCAGCGCCTTGTAGCTCTCGTCGATGACGTTGAGCTTGAGGCGGTCCCGCCGACCGTGCATCAGCGCCTGGCCCCAGCCCGCTCCGCAGATCATGGCCAGCTCGAGGGGGACGGGCTGGTCCAGCACGGCTGAGAGGTTCAACACCACGCCAGGGGAGGTGTCCCAGTCCAGGGCAACGTTGGTCGGCCCGTCGAACATTCCCTTGTACTGGTGGTCCAGGAGCATGGCGCAGGCGTCGAGCATCGGCCGACACCGGGCGCGCAGCTCGTCGAGCGACGTGTCGAGGTCAATGGCCATGTCGTCGCTCGGCTTCGCGAGGACCTCCCGCAGGTCCCACAGCGTTGGATGGGCATGGCGGCCCCGGCTGATCCGCTGCAACACGTAACCGAGGACGCGGTTTTCACTCACGTCGAGGGGACGGGCCAACATGACCGAGAGCAGGGCGGCCACCACCGGGGCCTGCTTACGGGCCAGATCCTCCGGGCTGAGCGAGCCGCCGGCCGGGCCCGGGTCCAGGGGATTGACGCGGGCGGCGCCGCCGGGGTGCAGGTCGACGACGGTGAGGCCCAGCAGGCGGGCCAGCGCCGTCCACTCCCCCTTCGCGTCGAGGATGAACACGAAGCGGCCGCGGGCATGCGCGCCGCGCAGGATCGAGGAGCGGAACACATACGTCTTGGCCAGCGCGCTCTTGCCGTAGCCACCGGCGCCAGTCACGCACATGTTCGGCGCGGTGATGAGCCCGGCGGCGTGGGCCTCGAACAGGTCGAAGAAGAATCCGCCCCCGCCGCTCAGGCGGTTGAGGCCCATGAAGGCGCCACGCACGCCCAGGCCGGCCTCGACCGCGAAGGGATAGACCGCGGCCAGGTGGTAGGTCGTCGTGACGTTGCGCGGCAGGGTCAGGCGTTGCCGGGCGACGAAGTCCATCCTCGCCGGCGGAACATCCGGCCCGGGGGCGGGGACCGGCGCGCCGGGCGCGTCGCCGGAGAGGCGGGCGGTGACCGCTGCTATCAACCGATGATCCCTCCGACGAGGTCCCGGTCCGGAGCGCGGCCGATGGGCAGCGAGCACGCCCACGCGGCGTCATGGCGGCCGTCGAGCGACCGGATCTCGAGCCCGCACGCTGCCGCGACGTCGACGCAGGCGTTGGAGAGGCCGTCCAGCTCCTCGAGGTTTCGGGCCGTGAGGTCGATCAGGGCTAGGTAGCGGTACTCGGCGAAGCCGGAGTTCAGCTCGGCCTCTCGGCGGTCGAGGTCGGCTTGGGCCCGCTGCAGCTCCACCGGGATGCGGAACTCGTGGCGGGCGCGGTTGTGGATGTCGCCGTGGACCCGCACCGCTTCGTGATTGATCTGGCGCCGGCTCGTCCGGGGGGACACCGGCTCCATGATCATCGTCAGCGTTCGCGTGCCTGCGCTGTCCAGCAGCAAGGGCTCGAGCCACCGGGGACCTACCTCGAGGGTGGGCCAGCGCGACACCCAGAAGCTGCGGTGGAAGGCGCCGTCGATGCGCACGTGGTCCCAGGCCGTCTCCATGGCCAGGGGAACGGCTCCTGTCAGCGGGACGAGGCCCGCCCGCATGTCGAGCGAGCGCGACGGGCAGCTTGAGCGGATGACGGCGGGGTCACCGCCGAGACGCACGGCGTCGGACAGCTCCGCGGCGCTGAGCGGGTCGGCCACGACGAGCCCGGCGTCCCGACAGCGGTCCCCCAGCGAGCGCAACAGGGCCAACGCCACCTCCGCCGTGTCGCGTCGGGCGCGCGCCGAGCGCCCGTGGGTGCGGCCGATCCGCCTCGGGTCCACCGTGATCGTCACCCGAAGCTCGTGGCGGGCCACCGAGACGGCCTGGTCGGCCAACAACGACCGGTAGTGGGCGAGCGCCGAGGCGTCGGGATCCACGTTCGAGGCCAGCCAGGCCATGTGCTCCGCCAGCGGCGCCGGGCAGGACCACTCGTGCCAGCAGATCCGAGCCACGGGCGAAGACTCCCGGGCGAACTGGGCCAGGACGCGGCCCCAGGCGAAGATCGAGGCGTGCTGGTCGGCCTCGTCAACGAGCTGGAACTCAGAACCCTTCACGTTCAAGGCGGCGGTCAACGTCCCCGTACGGCGGTCCCGCACCAGCCCCAGGGGCGCGAGCGTCCGTTGTCCGCCCGCCCAGGAGGGCCGGTCCAGAGCAAGGATCTCCAGCCCCTCCAGACAGGACGGCAAGGTCATCGCGCTCGCCGGCGCGCCCTCGGCGCTGAGGAGAGGGAGACGGCAGAACCAGCGGTTGGTCCCGGTCAGCGCCCTCCACGAAAAGCGGGCGGCCGTCGGGACCGCTTCATAGACGGGCCGGCCACGCCAGGATGCGAAGGCGGCCACCGCGGTGGTGATGAGCGCGGTCACCGCGGCGGCCAGGTGGGCGACGCTCAGCGGGCCACGGGTCAGGAACTTCACCCCCACGACGATGCCAACGGTCATCAGCCCGAGCTGGGCCACCGTCAACCCGAAGAAGGCCGTGCCGGCGCTGCGGGCCGAGAGGCGGTAGCGAGGCTGATCGCTCACCCGTCACCGCTCGTCAGCGCGGAATGACCAGCCGGACACGGCGGGACGGTCCACCGGACCCAGCGACTGCGCGTCGGCGCTCGAACTCACTTCGTCCGTGGCCTTCCTCGCCGCTCCGGCGCCCACCAGCACGGGGCCAGCCACGGCTCCGGTCGCTCCCGCACCTGCGCCGACTGCGGCGCCCGCTCCCACGCCCGACGACCCGGCCGCGGACCGGTGC
>JALYMX010000259.1 GCA_030773495.1 Actinomycetota bacterium
GCGCTGGCGACGGCGGCGGCGGCTGCCGCGGCGACGGTGCGGCGGAAGGGCCGGCGGGGGCGGTGAGGCCGGGCCCTACCCGCTCTTCGGGCCACGGATGGCGTCGCGCACCTTGTCGGCCATGGCGACGAACGGCCCCGTGAGCATGTTGCCCACCGCGCTCTCGGGCGCATGCGGATGCGGGTGGGTGGGAGCCATGCGCTCGGCGGCCTCGACGGCGCTGCGCATGCTCCGCAGCTTGTCGGCGTCGAGCGACGCCCGCAGCCGGGGGAAGACCTCCCGCTCCTCGCTCTCGGCGTGGTCGATGACGAGGAGGCGGAACGCCTCGAGCTTGGCGTCGAAGTGCTCCTCGTCAGTCGGGCCGATCCTCTCGAGGTCGGAGAGCACCTTCTTGGCCTCGTCCTCCTCGGCGGTGCGCTCGTCGGCGATGCGCTCGCCGTCGGGACCGGTGGAGCGCAGCGCCGGGTACACGACCTCCTCCTCGGCCGTCTCGTGCACGGCGAGGAGGCGTACCAGGCACTCGAACGGCTCGCGCCGTGCCTCCCCCCCGCCGGTCTGGACCTGGGCGAAGAGCTGCCTGACCTCCTGGTGCTGCGCGAGCAGGAACTCGATCACATCAGTGGAGCTCTCGCTGGTTGAAACGGACATGCACCCTCCTGGGTCTCTCTTGGCGCTCGGCCACCGAGGGGCTCGCAGCGCCGCCGGTGCGCCGGCTGCCGTCTGAACCGGACCGCGCCAATACCCCGCCGCGAATGCCCGGAAACGAACAGGGCACGGCGGGAATCCCCACGCCACGGCGCTGGTTGGTACGGCTCGTCGTCGCATGACGGCGACCGCCAGGCACCAGGAGGATCACCATTCTTCACACCGGCACACCCCTGACATCGGCCCCCACCGACGCCGAGCACCGCGAGGTCCTCGGGGCCCGACGCGCCGACTATCTCGAGCAGATCGACCACCTCCGCTCGGCCGCCCTGGACCTGCTCGACGAGGCCCAGCAGCTCGACTCCCCCGACGAGGAGGAGCTGGGCGACGCCAACGGCGTCAACCTCGAGCGCGACCGCCTGCTGGCGCTGCTCGAGGCCACCACGAGGAAGCTCGAGGGCGTCGACGCCGCGCTCGCCCGGCTCGAGCGCGGGACGTACGGCAGGTGCGAGCGCTGCGGCGAGCCCATCGCGCCGGAGCGGCTGACCGCCCTCCCGGAGGCCACCGAGTGCGTGGCGTGCAAGAACGGCGGGCTGCGCCTGCGCAGCGCCCGTGCCCTCGGCGAGCGGCGGCGGGTGGCGACGATCTGACGGACGGCCACCGCGGGGGCAGCCGCCGCCTAGTGTCCGCGAAGTGACCGACTTCGACCCGACCGCCTACGGCGCCTCGGGGATCGCCGACGAGTACGACGACCTGTACGCCGGCCACTGGGAGACCGAAGCCGCCGTCGAGCGCCTTGCCGAGTTGAGCGCCGGCGGTCCGGTCCTGGAGCTCGGCATCGGGACCGGGCGGCTCGCCCTGCCCTTGCTCGAGCGGGGCATCGAGGTCCACGGCGTCGACGCGTCGGCGGACATGGTGGCGAAGCTGCGGGCCAAGCCGGGAGGCGAGCGCATCCCCGTGGTTGTCGCCGACTTCGCCAGCGCCGACGCCGGCCGGGGGTTCAGCATCGTCGTGCTCGCCGTGAACACGATCTACGCGTTGCCCGACCAGCGGGCCCAGGTGCGCTGCTTCGTGAACGCCGCCCGCCACCTCGCCCCGGCCGGCCGCTTCGTCGTGGAGGCGTGGGTGCCCGACGTCGGCGCGTTCCGCCACCACCGTCTCGTGCGCCCCCGGGTCGTGCGCCCCGACACGGTCTCCATCGAGAGCGTCGAGCACGACCCGGTGGAGCAGATGATGCGCACCACCCAGGCCGTCCTCCGCGATGGCTCGGTGCGGGTCTACCCAGCCAACCACCGGTACGCATGGCCGGCCGAGCTGGACTTGATGGCGCAGATCGCCGGGTTCGACCGCGAGGCGCGCTGGGCGGACTGGAGCGGTGCGCCGTTCACGGCCGACAGCACCGCCCACGTGAGCGTGTACCGGCGGTAGCGGGTCGCTCAGCGCACGACGAAGCCCCGCAGCCCTTCCGGCTCCTCCACGGCGACCTCGGTCCGGGTGACCGACGCTCGTGGGGGGCCGGCATGGCACCACGCCACCAGTCGCTCCACGGCGTCGGGGGGGCCCTCGGCCACCACCTCCACGCGGCCGTCGTCGAGGTTGCGAGCCCATCCCGCCACGCCCTCGCCCGCCGCCTGGCGGCGACACGAGTCGCGGAAGAACACGCCCTGCACGCGACCCTCCACCACGACCCGCCGCCGTACCAGCTCCGCCTGGGCCATCCCCTATTCTCGTCGCCGTGCCCCGGCTGCTCACCACGCCGGCGAGGCGCGCTGCGGGCGTGGTCCTCGCCATCGCCGCGATCGCCGTGCTCGTCGCGTGCTCGGGCGACGCCGGGCGGGCGCCGGCCGGCCAGCGGGCGCCGAGGGGCATGACGCTCACCAGCACCGCCTTCGGGGCCAACCAGCCGGTGCCGGAGCGCTACTCGTGCGAGGGCGACAACCTGCCGCCGCCGCTGCGATGGACGGGGACGCCGGCGGGGACGGTTGAGCTGGCCCTGGTGGTCGAGGACCCGGACGCGCCCGACGGGACCTTCGTCCACTGGATCGTCGTCGGCATCGACCCCGCGACGACGTCCGTCGGGCCGGCCACGGCGCTCCCCGGGGCGCGCGTGCTGCGCGGCAGCTCCGACAACGACACCTACATCGGGCCGTGCCCCCCGGACGGCGACGGCCCGCACCGGTACGTGTTCCAGGTGTACGCCCTGCCCGAGCGCCTGCAGGTCCCCGAGGGCGCCGCCCCCCTCGAGGCGGTGCGGGTCATCCGGCAGGCGGCCAACGCCGGCGGCTCCCTGGTCGGCATCTTCGAGCGCTGACGCCGGGCGGCGGGGCCGGACGCACGCTCGGCCGCCGCCCGCCTACCCTGCCGCCGTGGCGACCTGGACCCCGCCGTGGCCGGAGGGCGCGGCCACCGGCAGCGGTCCCCTCCCGGGAACCGACGAGGTGGAGGCGGCCCGAGTCGTGTTCGGCGAGCTCCCCGAGCTGCCCCACCTGCCCGAGCTGCCGGACCGGGGCGTGGGGGCCGACGCCGTGGGCCGCACCGCCTCCCTGCTCGTCGACCTGCACGTCGACGTGCACGCCGGTCGCTGGCGGCTCGTCACCCGGCCGACCGGGGACGAGCGGCGCGGGCGGCGACTGCTCGAGCGCGACCTCGACGCCCTCGAGGAGGTCGGCGGGGCGCACCGGGGACCGCTCAAGCTGCAGGTGGTGGGACCCTGGACGCTGGCCGCCAGCCTCGAGCTGGCCCGTGGGGAACGGGCCGTCGTCGACCAGGGCGCGGTGCGCGACCTCGCCGACTCGCTGGCCGAGGGCCTGGCTCGCCACGTGGGCGACGTCCGGCGGCGAGTGCCGGGCGCCGAGCGGCTGCTGATCCAGCTCGACGAGCCGCTGCTGCCCGCCGTCGTCGCCGGGGCGCTGCCCACGGCCAGCGGGTGGGGCCGGGTCCCTGCCGTGGAGGAGCACACGGCGCAGCAGGTGCTGGGGGGCGTCCTCGCGGCCGCCGGCAAGGACGGCGGCGTCGCCTGCCCCGGCACCCGCGCCCCCGTGGGGCTGGCGCGACGGGCGGGTGCCCGCTTCGTGGCCCTCGAGGGTGAGGTGCTGGAGAGCGTGGACGACGAGGATCTGGGCAGTGCCGTCGAGGAGGGCGCCGGCCTCCTCGTCGCCCTCGTGCCGGGACCCGGGGACGACCGCGACCTCGAGACCCTGGCCAGGCCCCTGCGCCGCGTGTGGTCGAACCTGGGGATGGGCCCCGAGCGCCTCGGCCAGGTGGTGGTGACGCCGGCCGCCGATCTCGCCGGCCTCGGCCCCGACGACGTCGTTGCCGTCCTGCGCCGCTGCCACGAGCTGGCCCGCCGGCTGCACGAGGACCCCGGGCCGCCGGCCGGGTGAGCCTCAGGGGGCGGCGGCCCCGGCGAGGCGGCGCCGCAGCACCCGCCGAGAGTTCGCCGACTTCACCATGACAGTGCCGGCGTACGGCACGCCGCCCCGCACGACGCGGCTCTCCACCGCCAGCCACGCGCACACCGCCCGCTCCGCCACCCACACCGGCGCCAGCAGGGAGCAGGTGGGCGGGAAGACGGCGATCCCGCCCGCCCGCCGGCGGCCGACCTCGGCGGCGGCCACGGTGAGGGCGGCGC
>JALYMX010000260.1 GCA_030773495.1 Actinomycetota bacterium
GACGACCGACAATGGATGACGAGGAAAGGGGGGCCGCCTCGACAACGAGGAGCTCGAGCTGGTCGCCGCCCTTGCCTGCTCGCCCCCCTTTCCTCCTACAAGCAGGCCTTGCCGGCGCCGCCCCGAACGCACCCCGCGCACACCGCACCCTCATACATGGATTGTTATCGTGCAGCCTCGCAGCGCATCGCGCCGGTTACCGGGCGGGTCCGCAGTTCCTTCTGAGTCCGTCTGGACCAGTCGCGGGGGTCGTTATCGGGCGGCCCCTCCATTGAGCCGCAGCCGTCTGCGACGGATCCGAGGTGACGGACGGCGTCATCGGCGTGGCGGCAATCTGCGCTCACGTTCTGTGCGGAATAGCGTAACTCGGCACGCCGCGTAACGGCAGCTATGAGCGCGCCGGCCGCCGCCCACGACGGGATCTCGACTCGCGGTCGCGAGACGGCTCTGACCGAAATCCGCGAGTAGTCGCTGAACGGCCGTCGAGAAGCAGCGAATGAGGCAAGTCGGGGTGCGATCCCCGGGGTCGTGGTCCGCCACCGCGCCGGCGGACGCGCTCGAGCAAGCATCGGGGATACGCGGTTCTTTGCGGCCGGGGCGAGGGCAGCGGCGGCCGGTTCACCGCCTGCCCGGTCAGGCGGCGGGCAGCGCTCGCAGGATCCGCCAGGCGGTGAGGAACGAGCCACGGCGATGGACCGGCGACAGGCGCAGCACGATGCGCGGGGCGTGGGAGAGCACCCGGGCGGGAACGACGAACAACTCGCGTCGGCCCCGGTTGGCATGCGCCCGGCCGGCGCCGTCGACGCGGCCGAGGGACTGGCAGCACACCGACAGGTTGAGCGCCACGAATGCCGCCCACATCCACACGGCGTTGACCGCCGAGTAGCCCAAGGGGAGATGGCGAAGCGCCAGGCCGCACTTGGAGTCGCGGATGCGTTCTTCGACCTGGGCCCGGCCCCGGAACCACGCCTCGATCTCGACGGGGTCGCCCTCGACGTTGGTGACGATGAAGCTGTAGGCGTAGGCGTGGTCGGCCCCGCCGCCGAGGACCAGTCGAAGCTGGGCCGGGTCGATGGTGCGCCGCCGCCGGGAGCGGGGGTCACGGGCACCTCGGGGCCGTCCACCCGCACCCGGCGCACGACGGTCCGCGTCCCCTCAGGCCAGTCCGGCGGGGCGGTAGTCGCACACCGCACCTCGGCGCCGGCCATGCCCGCCGCCGGGGACCAGGTCGAAGAACCGTCCCAGGGTGGCCTCGTCGCGCCCAGGAGCGGCCCACACCAGCCGGCCGGTGTCATGGTCGACCACCACGGTCAAGTAGCGGTGCCCCCCGCTTGTAGGAGATCTCGTCGATGCCGATGCGGCGCAGACCGCAGAGGCGGTCGACCCGGGCGTCGATGTCGGCGCTCACCCGGTGACGATGGCCCCCACCGTGCGCCAGGCGATGCGCATGAACTCCACGACCGCCGTCTTCGAGCACTTCACCGCCAACCAGGCCACGGTGTCGTCGAAGGCGTAGGTGTGGCCAGCGCCGTGGCGGGCCCAAGGCACCTGCACGACGGTGGGGCCGTGGGTCGGGCAGGCCACCCGAGGGGCGTCGGGCCTCGAGGAGCACCCGGACAGTGCCTACGTCCAGGCCCCGCCACCGCCGCCGCCCCTCCCTCGGTCGTACCAGCGCGCCCGTCGTCCGCAGCGTCGGCAGCGCCGCTGGGCACCCTTGCGGGGCGGCAGATACCACCACCGCGTCGGCGTCCTCGTCGAAGTCGATTCCCTCGATGACCGTTCCCACCAGCCCGAGGACGCGCTGCCATACGCTTGCGTTCCGCACCCCGTTTCGCCTCCTGCTCCAAGCCTTCGCACAGGCCGGAACGCAGGAAGCAGGCGGGGTGCGCTCGCGCATGGGCTACTCACCGACCCACGGATGGATCAGAGGAGCCACTATTTTGCTGCACCTATTTCTTTTCCTCCTCTCACCGGGTAGCGTTTACGGCTACCGGGCAAACCAGGGGGAGTAAAGAATGTCGGGTCATCGTCCGTCGCGCTCGCTCCGGCACGGCATCGCTTGCGTCGTCATGCTCGTTGGGCTCCTCGCCTCTGCCCCCGCTGCCTCGACGGCGGCAGCTGCGACGGGTGCCCCTGCCTGGACCATAGCGACGGTGGCGGGCACTGGAGCCTGGGGCTTCGGCGGCGACGGCGGGCCGGCGACGTCGGCTCAGCTCTGGCTGCCGCTCAGCGTGGCCGCCGATGACCAGGGCAACCGCTACATCGCTGACACGGTCAATCAACGGATCCGCAAGGTCGACCCCTCGGGAAAGATCACGACGGTCGCGGGTGACGGCACCACCGGCGAGTGCGAGTGGTGGCACGATCCGACCTGTGATCCCCACGCTCCCGTCGACATCGGCGACGGGGGCCCCGCCAC